>CALHHY010000056.1 GCA_938030665.1 uncultured Litoreibacter sp.
GACCACCGCGCTCTTGGATCGCCTGACACACCGCTGTCACATCCTCGAAACCGGCAACGACAGCTACCGCTTCAAGGCCAGCGCTGAGACCGCAAAGAAAACAGAAAAGGAGACCACAACATTGACCGCGTCATAAACAACCACGCATAACTAAGGGTGGGTCAAATCTCGGTGAAAATACCGGGTCAGTTCTCAGTGACAATCAACAGCATGACACTTCAAAGTCAAATTGCCATCTGTCTCAAACCATCTGATGACGGACAATCCGCGTTAGATGGCAGGTTTTGGTTCATGTAATGTTCTAATTTTTACTGAGTGACCTGCCGTTTAAGTCAGTAAGTCCGTTATCGCGTCTACGTATTGCGCCCCAATCCGGGTAGTACGATCCGGCGCAGTTGCGTGGTGTGGATGAGCGCGGGCCGAAAATTCTCAGCGTAGTTTTGTCCTACCAGTGACAAGTGGAGAGCAAAATGGATATCGCAAACAAAATGAACGCCGTCGCCGACGCGTCCAAGAACGAAGCACAAGCGCTAGAGCTTGACAACGCGCTTAATAAGGACCTGAGCAGCAAAGACGTCACCAAGGTACAGGTGAACGAGGAGAACCTTCTCAGAGACATGCTTGGCAGCCGGGCCAAAGCAAAGCAGAACACCCTTTCGAAGGATTGGACCGCCGCACTTGGCGCTGTTGCTAGCAAGGCTGCAAATACCAATTCCGCTGGCGGCATGGCCCTGAAAGACAGCCTCGCCGAATATTCGATGCACGCGACTGGTGAAGACACCGCGCTGATCGACACAATCGGCACGGCGATTGATAAATTTGCCCAAAATCGGCCGACCTCAATCGCTGAAATCAAAGAGGCGCTTGCCCATATCGACGGCCTTAAAGTGGTATCTGTCAATGATCTGAAGTCTGACTCCGGTCAGTCGCTGTTGGCGGCGACGAGCGCAGACGGCACTATCCGCATCAATGCGGGTCTTGAAGGCAATGGGTCGGCGCTGCAAGCCGCAGCTATCGAAGAGCTGGCCGAGTTCGCCTTCCAGAAAACGGCAGGCATGACCAGCGCGGGTGACTTCGGTAGCGGGGTACTGTCCAAAGTGATGGGCTATGGGGACAAAGGTCTCGCCATGTTCAAAGATCCCAGCATGGACGACTCGTTCATTGTCGACGGGGTCGCTGTTGAGGCGATGCAGGGCGATCCGCAGTTCATCCCAACGATCAACAGCAACACTCAAAATATCAACAACAACAACCTCTTTCCGGCAGCCGGGAACGTGTGGGATCAGTTTGGCGGCTTTTCCTTCCAGGCGCAGCAGATCACGACGTCGCTGTCCTCATTCACTTTGCGCGGCACGGGCGGCAACCCGGGCTTCCAAAACAAGCAGGCCTTTCCCCTGGCCCAAAAAGGTCTGGGCGCAATCAACCGTTATCTAGACCGCTTGGGCTCGCGGATCGGTAATGTTGCTGGTTTGTCGCCTGCGCAGAAAGAGAAGTTGCGTGGTATTGCGAACCACTTCCGCGAAATGGGCGGTCTTGACCTTCCCTTACCCAAAAACACCACGTCTGCCGCAAAAATTCGCCAAGACCTGACACAGCTCACGCAGCAGGGCGCCTATCCCGGCCTCAAAGGGCTCGCAGCGGCCACGCGGGCCAAAGCCCTCAACATCGGCAACCGGTTGCTCGCAGCCGCAGGCGGCACGGTGAACAACAATGCTGCAGCGCAACGCTTCGACGCAGGTAAAAAATCGATAGTTCAGTTGTCCCAAGGCGGGAACCTTGTCGGATCGACCCCGGTGAGCATTCCGAACTCTCGGGTCAGTTTCCGGATCTCCGATTTGCGAAATGTCTCCAGGGTTTACGACAGCGTTGCGATCGGTCAGGCGTCTTGGAACCAGCTTGGCAATGCGTCCTCGAATGCAATGCGGCAGGCGGCTTATAACGTTGAGAACTTCGGCAATGTCGCAGGGTCGTTGGCGGACGCGATCGGTAATGCGGGCGTCTCTACCATTACTGGTGATCAGAAAAAACGTATTGCAGAGACGGTTGGTCAGTTCCGCATTGAGGCAAAAGCCATGATGACCCAAGCTGCCCGTCTCGGATCGCGGTTCGAACAGGCAGTGGCGGCAGAAGCAAACCGTGTACCGCAAGGTGCGGACATCCTAGGGATCGCGATGGGCGCATTGGGTATGTACGGCGGCATGGCCTATGGGGCGATTGCAGCTGTTCCCGGCGGGGCCGGTGTCTTTGCCAACTGGCAAGCCGGCGTGAATGCAAGCGCTGGTGGAGCCTTTTCGGTGGGCGGTGCCTATGGCCTGGCCGCTGGAATCCAAGGGTTCAACACGGGCTTTGGCAAGCAATTTGGAGATGATCTGCAGCGCAACTATAGCGAAGATCGCTACAACGCTCTGATCCGCCCAACCAGTGGTATCCTGAAGCTTTATGACAAGCTGAACCAGCTCGGGATGAAGGCTGCCGCGAACGCGCTGCGTACCAGCTTGAAAGGCATCGCCGACATCGGTAAGCGGGCGTTCAACAGCACATCTGGCGCAATTGGTATGGCCAAACTGTATCGCGGCGACTGGATTGACAAGAACGACAAAACTTTCGGGCGCGGTTTGAATGTTAATGAGCGCAATTCGATCCTTAACATCACAACTCAAATGCAAGGTGCAGGATGGTTCGTCAAACCTTCAAGTGGGATCCTGAAGAGCAATGCGAATGGCCAAAATCTTGACGAGCGCCGGTACGATGTTGTGATCAATCGTCTCTTTGACGACGGGCTCAGCCATGAGAAATTCAATGCCGTGTTGAATTTCACTGATATTAAGGCCAGCGGACCACAAGACTCAAAATCCCAACCTCTCGGCGTGTTCCAGAAGGATGTTCGCGAATTTTATGCCAAAGAGACCGTCATTTCTCCGGAAGATTTGGCCGAACGGGCTTTCCCGGGCGTACGCAATATCAACTGATTGACGTTGCCTGAAAAAACGAAGCGGAGCCTTGATAAGAGGCTCCGTTTTTTTTGCTCGAATTCAGTTTCGCCTTTAACGCCTGTTTCATGCCTGACGTCAGCGCCGACCGGACAGATTTTGGAACGTGAACATCGGAGGCTCTCTAGTTCATCGAAGTCATTGCGGAGGAAGGATGAACCAGAAACCTGAGAACTGACCAAAGCGCATTGAAACTGGCATTAGCAAGCGTCCAGGAAAACCGTCGCGACGCATGCTCCGATGCTCATAGTAGCTACGAAACCATGCCAGAGACTACGTAGTTTACTCCGTAACACCAACATCCATTGGTAGTCACTTCATCTTCGGCGCGTTGTAATACATGCCTAGCCTTAATTCATCCGCACATTTCGATCCGTCTTTCAGAAGGAATGCAAATATGAATGAATTAGTTCACAACTCAATAAAGCTGACAGAACGCCCGGCTCAGCGGTCTACGGCCGATGGGGCCGAAGATGACAGCTCGGCGCAGGACGTTGTTCGCAAGACTGTCGAATTGGAGCGAATGCTTGAGGAAATGAACGCTCTGAGCTCCAGTGGTTCTACCGGATCCGACACATCTTTTGCCGGCGGGGCTCAGGGTCTCAAAGACGCCTTGCGCCTCAGCGGTACTGATGTCGATATGTTGCCGTCGAAAGCCATGGCGCTGATTTCCAAGTTTGGCGATATTATAGACAGTATCAGAAACAGCGATATCAAAACCATTGCTGATGTTGCGAAACTTGTTGGCATGAATACCGGTACGGTAATTGAAGCCGTCAATGGGCTGGTCGCCGAAGATGGCGCTCATCTGACCGGTGCGACCGCCCTTAACGGGACGATCAAGTTTGACACCAGCCTGGAGGCCAATCCGGCCGAGCTTAAGCGTACAGCCATCGAGGAAGTTTCTGAGCGGTTTTTCCAATCATTGACGGGCCAATTCTCGAAAGGGGATTTCGGGGCCAAAGTCGCCATTTTGCTGGATCAGCGCGCGGCTGGTAAGGACGTCGATTTAGAAGCGCTGCAAAGCACACACGCGGATGACACCCATGTTGTCGACGGGGAACTAGTAGAAGCCATGTTTCCGCTGGCAGAGCTGGATCGCCGCGCCAAGGAGCTGCAAGCGGTTCAGTATTTCCCACTCGACAAAAGCCGCGGCTTCCCAGCTACGAACATTTCGCAGGATTACTCCAATTTTGCGCGTAAAGCCGACGCATTTTTGAATGAATTGTTGTTGCAACTTCCGGTCAGGGGACGACCGGCAATGCCAGAAATCGCGGGCAAAGGACTGCAGGCTATTCGGAATTTTGTGAACAAGTTCAATAGGCTTGCACCCGATGTCTTTAATCAAACGGGCGCCGACTCGCCCGCTATGCAAGTGATTGCTCGAATTTCAAATGATCT
>CALHHY010000057.1 GCA_938030665.1 uncultured Litoreibacter sp.
TTCAACACCACGCTCGCGCAGATGCGCGCGGATGGCACGCTTGATGCGCTTCTTGCAAAGCATTTGGTCGAATAACGCGGATGTTCAAACTTTGGCAAAATCAGCTCGCGGTTCGGCTGCTCCTGTGGATTTTGCTGTTCAGCGCTGGGCTGTCTCTTGTGGCGACCTCCGTGCAGCTTGGGCTTACCTTTCAGCGCCGCGACGCCGCGCTGAAGGAAGTCACCACCCAAGTTAAGGAGGGTTTTTCAAGCAGCCTCAGCGCCGCGCTTTGGGCTTTTGACACGCGGCAAGTGGATCAGATCTTGTCCGGCATCAAAGCGCGGGCCGCGGTCGCATCGGTCAAGCTGATCGGTGAGGATGGGCGGGTTTGGGAATTGCCCTCTGACGATGCGGCGGAGCAGCTTTATGCTGACAGCTTCGAGATTTACCACGCGGGCCCAGTCCGTGGGCAAAACCTTCTGGGCACGTTGGAGCTGGGCCTGACGCGGGCGCAGATCTGGTCCGACCTGTATGCCCAGGTCGTGGTAGTGTTCCTGTCAAATATTGCAAAAACGATGATTGCGAGTTTTGCCATGCTGGCGGTTTTCGCCTATCTGGTCAGCCGCCACATGCGCGAGATTGCCGCTCACGTCTCCAACCCCGATTGGCTGGGCGGCGGGACGCAGCTGGTTCTGGACAGGTCGCAACGGGCGCATGGTGATGATCTGGACGCGATCTCGGACGCGATCAATCAGACACAGGCGCGTTTTGGTCAGGTGGAGGCGGACCTGCGCGCCACCTCTGAACAGCTTCGCGCCGTGTTGGACACCACAATCAACGGCATCATCGGGTTGGATGAGACCGGGATGGTCGACGTCATCAACCCCGCCGCGCGACACATGCTGGGCGGCAAATCCGAGGCCACACCCTTCAAATGGCCCGAAGAGATCAAGTTTCTCGACGGCGCCGATCTGGCGCCGCTCGATGCTTCCGCTGATCCGGTGAACCGCGCCCTGGCGGGGCAGGTCCTGCTTGGCGAAACCCATCTGATGACGCGCGCCGATCTTGGCGAAAACCGCTATGTGCGGGTGTCCAGCGCGCTGGTCGACATCCCCGGCAGCGCGATAAAATGCGTGATCGTGCTGGACGACGTGTCGCTGCTGGAGAAAAACCGCCAGCAGGTCGAACGCAAGGGCCGCCTTGACGCCCTTGGGCAGCTGACCGGCGGCATTGCGCATGATTTCAACAATCTGCTGGCTACGGTGCTTTACGCCATCCAACTGACCCGCACGGATGAGCTGTCGCCCCGCTCGGAACGGGTTCTTGATACGGCGATGAGCGCCATCAACCGGGGCCGGGAGCTGACAGGCAGGCTGCTTGCCTTTGCCAAGCGACAACCGGGCCTGTCCTCCTCCCGCCTGCTGAGCGAGACGTTTAACGAGTTCAAGGCGCTCGCCCGTCCGGCCATCGAGGCAAATCTGGAGATCGAATTCATCGAGCCGGAGCCGGGGCTGATGGTGCATTGCGATCATGGCCAGCTGGATAACGCGCTGCTGAACCTCGTGCTTAACAGCCGTGACGCGATCATGCGCAGCGGCAAGGGGACGCGTATCATCGTCAAGGCCCGCGCGCTGGACGAGCTGGACGCCGACCTGAAGCTGCGCCGCGAAAACCTGCACGCCTATATCGCCGACGGCATGAAGGAGGAGCACGCCGCCGACCGCGACCGCCCCGACACACGCGCGTTTCGCTATGTCGAAATATCGGTCACCGATGACGGGCCGGGCATGTCGGCTGAGGTCAAGCGGCGCGCAATTGACCCGTTCTTTACCACCAAAGACACGAATTCAGGGACCGGGCTGGGACTGTCGATGGTTTACGGCTTTATCCAGCAATCCGACGGGGAGCTGCGCATCTATTCCGAACAGGGCTTTGGCAGCACGATGCGGCTGATACTGCCTCGCGGCACGCCGGAGAATGCGCGTGAAGAGCCTATAGAGAGGCTGCCGGCCGAGCATGGTGGCGGGCAGCGCATTCTCGTGGCCGAGGATGAGGCGAACCTGTTGTCCATCATGGAGGACTTGCTGATCGATCTTGGGTTTACCTTCGTGGCCGCCCGCTCCGGCGAGGAAGCGCTGACCTTGATCCGCGAGGGCGAGGTGCCTGATCTGCTGCTTACTGACATCGTAATGCCCGGCGGCATCGGCGGGTTCGAGCTGGCCCGAAAGGCCCGCGAAATTCTGCCGGAGCTGCCGATTGTCTACATGTCGGGCTATACCGGGTTCACCAAGACCGAGATGGGCGATATCGTCGCGCCTCTGCTGCAGAAACCCTGTCCGCCGGTGGAACTGGGCGAAGTGCTGCGAGAGGCTTTGGCGGGGAGCCAACCCAACAAGAAGAACGATTAGAAAACTGGCGCACCATAGGCACTTAGGTCTATAGTCGGCCGATACTCCCCGTGGCACATTGCCCCGCGATCAGAAATTTTGCGAGAGACCATGCTTAAGATATTATTAATGGAAGATGACCCCGATTTCGTGAAAGTCGCGGTGGAGGTATTGACCTCAGCTGATCACCAAGTTGTCTCATGTGCCTCTGCACGGGAAGCGCTTGAACTTCTCGATGAGCAGCAATTCGATTTGCTGATCACCGACATCATCATACGCAAGGATATGGAACCCGTCGCTGATGGCGGGTTGCTTCTGATCTCGCGGCTGCGTGGCCCTGTTGCGCGCCACCTCGACGAGTGGAAGCGCAAGATGCCGATCATTGCGATTTCCGGCGCCATTCACAACCGGGGCATGTCGCATCTGCTGGAGATCAGTCGCAATCTTGGCGCGGACATCACCATGGCCAAGCCCACCAATATGGACGAGCTCTTGCAAAACGTCCGTGTGCTGACGCGCAAATAGCATCGGGCCGCAGCTTGGGGGCGCCCCTCGCAGCTTCGTGATGGGCGGGGTATGAAAACCGCTTGCCTATTTTGCCTACCTACTGATAGGTAGATAAAATGATCCAGCAATGAAGGAATTTTTCCGATGAAAATCTACGACACCGAAGGCTTTCCCAATCCTGCCCGCATCCGCATCGCACTCGCGGAAAAAGGGGCGACAGACTCGGTGGAGTTCATACCGGTCGACGTCATGGCGGGGGAACACCGGACCGAAGCATTCAAAGCCAAGAACCCCGACGCGGTTGTGCCCTGTCTGGAGCTGGAAGATGGCAGCCATATCTCCCAGTGCAATGCGATCACCGAATATATCGACGGTCATTTTGACGGGCCTTCCCTGACTGGCGAAACCCCCAAAGACCGTGCACAGATTTCGATGATGAATCTGCGCGCTGAACAGGGGCTGCTGAACGCGGTAGGCACCTATTTTCACCACGCAACGCCCGGTCTGGGGCCGGACCTGGAAACCTACCAATGCGCGGAATGGGGCGAAAAGCAGAAGGAGGTCGCCGGCCAGACCATGGCCTATCTGGACGACGTATTGTCAAAAAACACCTACCTTGCGGGGGAGGCGTTTTCGGTTGCCGACATCACCGCTTTTGCAGGGTTGGCTTTCGCGGATTTTGCCAAGGTCGAGATACCGGTGCATCTGTCGCATCTGGCGGAATGGCGTGAAAACGTGGCATCAAGGCCCAGCATCGCGGGCTGAAAATAGGACGTATGGACATGAACGAACAGGAGTAAGTTAATGGAACTTAACGCAGATTTTAACCAGCGGGTGCTGGTCCACTCGCAGCAGTTGGACTGGCAGGCCTCCCCCATGCCCGGCGTGGACCGGCGTATGCTGGACCGGATCGGCGGCGAGGTGGCACGCGCCACGACCATTGTGCGCTACGCGCCCGGCAGCGCGTTTTCCGCCCATACCCATACCGGTGGGGAGGAATTTATCGTACTCGACGGTGTGTTTCAGGACGAGCATGGCGACTTCCCAGAAGGTACCTATGTGCGCAACCCGCCGACCAGCGCTCATACCCCCAGCTCGGAACCCGGCTGCACAATCTTCGTCAAGCTTTGGCAGTTCGAAATGGATGATCGCACGCAGTTTCGCAAGGACATGGCGGCGGAGCTGGGGGCTGTAAAAGACGGCATTGCCTCGGCAGAGCTGTACCGCGACGTCCGGGAGGTGGTGCGTTTCTTCAAGCTAGACCCCGGCGCGGTGCTGGAGTTGAGCGACGCTGGCGGGACGGAGCTTTTGGTGATTTCCGGTGCCGCGACCGAAGGCGGCGACACGCTTGCGGAAGGCGCCTGGCTGCGCCTGCCGGAGGACGCGCCGTTGAAGGTCACAGCCTCCGACCAAGGCGCGAAGCTGTGGATCAAGACCGGGCATCTGCCCTTCGCCAAAGCCCCTTCGGTCTGACTTGGCTGGCCGCGCGCGTGGGTTTCCGTTTTCGGATTTCCGCGCGCCGCTTTTCCCGCTAGCCTACGGTCGAAGGCAAGACGGGGACGCAGCAAATCATGACCACGGACACTAAATCGGCATTGCTGGATGCGGCAGAGCGGGCGGCGCGGGCGCAGGGCGTGGACGGGTTCAGCTACGCTGACTTGGCGGAAGCCGTGGGTATTCGCAAACCCAGCATCCACTATCATTTCCCAGCAAAATCAGACCTTTCTGCCGCGCTCATGGCGCGATACAGCGCTCGGCTGAGGGATGTATGTGACGGGATTGCCCACCAGCATGAAACGGGTGGCGCAAGGCTGGCGGCCTTTATCGACATGTATCGCGCGGCGCTGGAGGGGGGCAAAAGCCTGTGCTTGTGCGTGGCGTTCTCCACCTCGCGCGACAGCCTGCCTGCAGATGTGATCGCCCAGATCCGCGCCTTTCGGGAGATGATGATCGCCTGGCTGCGGGTGTGCTTTGACCGCGCCGTGGATGACCGCAGCATTGCCGATGTGGCCTTCCCCGCGATGGAGGCCGCCGCCGCGCTGTCCTTGCTGGAGGGCGCGCAGCTCGCCGCACGGGCAGAAGAAAACCCCGCGCTTTTCGACAATGCGGTGCAGCTGCTGCAAACCCGGTTGCGTTAGGCTAGTCGCGGGTTTTCTTGAACGCGTCCCACAGATCCGGGCGGCGCTTTTTGGTGATCTGTTCCGCCTGCTCCTGCCGCCACCGGGCGATTTTGCCATGATCGCCGGAGGTCAAAACGGACGGCACGCCGTGCCCCTGCCAGTCAGCGGGACGGGTGTAATGCGGGTGTTCCAGCAGCCCGTCGGCAAAGCTTTCATCCTTCGCGGACTCAGCGTTGCCCAGCACATCGGCGCGCAGGCGAACGGTGGCGTCGATCATGGCTTGTGCCGCAATCTCCCCGCCCGTCAGGACGAAATCGCCCAAGGATACTTCCTCGATCTCGAAGGCGTCCAGTACCCGCTGGTCGACGCCCTCGAACCGACCGCAAAGCATCGTGACGCCCTCCGCCTCCGACCAGGCTTGCGCGCGGGCCTGCGTGAACGGCGCGCCGCGCGGGGACAGGTAGATGACGGGCCATTTCGCCCGGTCCTGCGGCGCCCCGCGACTGGCCTGCAACAGCGCCTCGCCCAGTACATCGGCACGCAGCACCATGCCCGCCCCGCCGCCATAGGGCGTGTCATCGACATTGCGGTGCTTGCCCTTGCCGAACGGGCGCAGGTCGATGGTTTCCAACGCCCAGAGCCCGTCCTGCAACGCCTTGCCCGTCAGTGACGCGCCAAGAACGCCTGGGAAGGCTTCGGGGAACAGAGTGATGATTTTCGCGGTCCACGCACCGACATAGCGCTGCGGCCCGTCCATCAGATCCCGCGGGGTCAGGGAGGCAGAGATCGACTTGCGACCATGCGAAAGCGGCGGCTTGTTTGACATGGCGCGACATTAAGCCGGGCAGGCGGGCGGGCGCAATCCGCCAAATCTTACCCGCGACGGCGTTCCCCGATGGCGCGGTTCAGCAGCTGGTGCATGCCATCTGCGCCGCCCGACAAAAGCAGCGCGGTCAGGATGATATCGACAAGGTGAAACCCCTGCTGTTGCAACGCTGTGAGCCCAGTGGGCGGGGCCAGCTGTGCCAGCACCCGCACGCCCAGAACGCAGATGGCCAGGCTCATGACAAGGCTGGCCGTGGCCGCAGCCCGGCGTTTGCGGTGCCTGAGCGTCGCGGGGCAGTCATCGGGGTCGTTGGAGAACCGGTTGGCGATGTAGATCTCCACCGCCCGTTCGATGGCAAGTGCAATCAGTGTCAGGCTGAGAAACCGCGTGCTGATGTCTGAGGCTGAAAGCGTGCCAAGGGGTAAGGGGACAAACCCGTGATGGACGGAAAGGGCGAGCGCGAGGACAGTGAAGATCAGCAGGAAAACGCTACGGTCGATAAGCGGCATGGGACACCTCCGGGTGGGGAGGGCGTGCCTAGCATGGCGCGCGACGGTGTTCCCGAAATCAGGAAGCTGCGTCCTCAGGGGGGTCGATGATGACGCGGCCCGCTGTCAGGTCGACCGTTGGCACGATTTCCTGGGTGAAGGGCAACAGCAGCGCGTCTTTCAGCCCCGGCCCGCGAATTTCGATGATGTCGCCCGCGCCGTGGTTCTGGACGGCTGCAATTTTGCCGATGGCCTGCCCGCCCGTGTCGCGGACATCCAGCCCAATGAGGTCGGTGTAGTAGTATTCGTCGTCAGGCAGGGCGGGCAGCAGGGCGCGGTCGGCGTAAAGCTTGGTGCCGCGCAGCCCGTCCGCCTCGTCCTTGAAGCGGATGCCGGACAGGCGCGCGGCAAAGCCGCCCTTGACCGCGCGCGTGATCTTGACGGTGTATTCAACGCCCGCCTCCGTCCGCAGGGGAGAGTAGCTGGCGATATCTTCAGGTTCGGCGCAGAAGCTTTTCAGCCGTACCTCGCCTTTAACCCCGAAAGCGCCTGCGACGACGCCCACCACCACCATATCATTGCTCATCTTCATACCTGTCGGATCTCCAATGCGGAGGCGCGTTGTTCCCAGCCGTCGCGTGCCAATTCGGGGGTGTCGTCTTCCTGCTCCGGGTAGCCGAGGCAGAAATAGCCGATCAAGGACCAGTCTGTGGACGCGCCCAGGTCACGGGCGAGCCGGGGCGCGTCAAGGATCGACACCCAACCAAGCCCCAACCCTTCGGCCCGGCAGGCGAGCCAAAACAGCGTGACGGCGGAGACCACGGAATAGCGCCGCATCTCGGGCATGGTGCCCGCGCCCAGACCTTTGCCCTTGGGCGTGGCGTCGTCGCAGAAGATCGCAAGCTGCACGGGGGCGCGGTCAATGCCGGCTAGCTTGAGCGCGGCGTAGCTGTCGGCGTCTTTGCCGTCGTAGCGCGAAAGCGCATCGGCATTGGTTTCGGCAAAGTTTTGTTTCACCCGCAACCGTGCCTCGTGGCTATCGACCCGCATGATGCGCCAAGGCTCGGACAATCCCACGGACGGGGCCAGCGAAAACGCGTCGAGGCACCGCGCAAGCAGTGCCCCGTCTACCTCAGCCGTTTGGAACCGGCGCACGTCGCGCCGCCACCGCATCAGCTCAAACAGTTCGTCCCGAAACCCACGGGAGAAAGCGCGCATTGCCAGACCGCCGGTTTACTCGGCCGTTTCTTCTGCGGCGGCCTCTTCGGCTGGTGCTTCCTCGGCCGGTGCGTTGGCAGCTTCTTCAGCAGCTTCCTTGGCGGCCTGCGCCTTGGCTTCCTTCTCTTCAACGCGGTCCTTGGCTTTCTGGCCGGGCTCACCTTTTTTCAGGTTGGCGCGCTCTTTCTTGGCGATGACGCCGGCGGCTTCAAGGAAACGGGAAACGCGGTCGGAAGGCTGTGCGCCCTGGTCCAGCCAGTACTGCACGCGCTCCATGTCGAGCTTCACACGCTCTTCGCTGTCTTTTGGCAGCAGCGGGTTGTAGGTGCCCAGCTTCTCAACGTAGCGGCCGTCGCGCGGCATGCGCGAGTCAGCGGCGACGACGCGGTAGAAGGGGCGCTTTTTGGACCCACCACGGGCCAGACGGATTTTCATTGCCATTGTGTTTTCTCCTTAGGATGGCGTTTCCGGGCGGGCCCGGGAATTATTGAAACGTTTTGTGGTTCTGGATGACTTCCCGGATGATGAAATTCAGGAAGGATTTGGCGAATTCGGGGTCGAGGTCGGCGCGTTTGGCCAGATCCTCAAGTCGTTCGATCTGCTTGGCCTCGCGGTCGGGGTCGGAGGGCGGCAGGTCATGTTCGGCCTTCAGCTTGCCCACGGCCTGGGTGTGCTTGAAACGCTCCCCCAATGTGTAGACGAGGATCGCGTCCAGCCGGTCGATGGAGGCGCGGTGGTCTTTCAGCAGCTCTGCCGCGCGGGTGACGGGATCGCTCATGACAGGCCCTCCGGTCTGGGGTGGCGGTAGACGAGGCAGGGTTTGTCCTCAAACGGATGGCTTGCGTTGCGATCCAGCGTCGCGCCCAGCCTTTCAGCTACCTTGATGGAAGCCTTGTTGGGGGCGTCAATATAGCTGACGATCGTGTCCCATTTCAGGACGTGCCAGGCGTGCTCGACACAGGCGCGGGCGGCCTCGGTGACGTATCCCTTGCCTTCATGCCCGTCAGAAAACAGCACCCAGCCCAATTCGGTTTCGGGCCAGGTGTTGGGGTACCAGTGCCCGACGATGCCCAAGGGTGTGTCGTCCCCTTTGAGGGTCACCACGAACATGCCGTAGCCGCGCATCACCCAATGCCCGATCTCTGTGCCAAAGAAATTCCATGCCTGCCGTTTCGCAATCGGCCCCCCGGCATATTGCATCCGGTCCTGGGCATAGGCCGCAACGAAAGTGTCAGCGTCTAAGGCTTTCGGCCCGCGCAAGGTCAGCCGCTCTGTTTCAAGCGTGGGGGTGGCAAAGGTCACGGTCACTTCTTTTTGCCAAACCCTGAAAGCCCGGGGGGCAGGGCGCCGCCGCCCAGACCGGGCATGCCGCCGCCGGGCATCCCCATGCCCATCTTCTTGGCAGCTTCTTCCATCGCTTTGGGGTCGTTCATATCGGGCATGCCGCCTTTGCCGAACATGCCTTTCATGGCCTGTTTGAGCATGCCGCCTTTGCCCATCTTGCCCATTTTCTTCATCATGTCGGACATCTGGCGCTGCATTTTCAGCAGCTTGTTGAGATCAGAGACCTCCATGCCGGCGCCTCCGGCGATGCGTTTCTTGCGGGAGGCCTGCAGAAGCTGGGGGTTGGCGCGTTCTTTCTTGGTCATGGAGTTGATCAGCGCGATCTGGCGTTTCAGCACCTTGTCATCAAGGCCCGCCGCATCAGCCTGCGCTGCCATTTTCTTCATACCGGGCATCATCCCCATGATGCCTTCCATGCCGCCCATCTTCATCATCTGTTCCAGCTGGGAGCGCAGGTCGTTCATGTTGAACTGACCTTTCTGGAACCGCTTCATCATCTTCTCGGCCTGCTCGGCGTCGACGGTTTCCTGCGCCTTCTCAACCAGGCTGACGATGTCGCCCATGCCCAGGATGCGGCCCGCGATGCGGTCAGATTCGAACGTCTCAAGCGCGTCCATCTTCTCGCCGAGACCCACGAATTTGATGGGCTTGCCGGTCACCGCGCGCATCGACAGCGCCGCACCGCCGCGCCCGTCGCCATCCATCCGCGTCAATACCACGCCGGAGATGCCGATCTTGGCGTCAAATTCTTCTGCCACTTCGACGGCGACCTGGCCGGTCAGCCCGTCCACGACCAGCAGCGTTTCACGGGGGGAGACGACGTCGCGGACGTCCTCCACCTCCTTCATCAGCACTTCGTCGATCTGCAGCCGTCCGGCCGTGTCGAGCATATAGACGTCGTAACCGCCAAGCGTTGCCTGCTGCTTGGCGCGGCGCGCAATATCGACGGGCTTTTCACCCTTGACGATCGGCAGCGTGTCCACGCCGATCTGCATGCCAAGGATCGCCAGCTGGTCCATCGCGGCCGGGCGATACACATCGAGGGAGGCCAGCAGCACCTTCTTGTTGTTCTTGTCCTTCAGCCGCTTGGCCAGCTTGCCGGTTGTGGTCGTTTTGCCGCCGCCCTGCAGGCCAACCATCAGGATTGGCGCGGGCGGGCTGTCAATTTTCAGCTCGCCCGGTTCCGCGTCATCGCCTGCCAGCACATGTTTCAGCTCGTCGTGCACGATCTTTACGACCTGCTGGCCCGGGGTGACCGATTTGGTGACGTTCTGTCCGGTGGCCTTTTCCTGCACCGCCTTGATGAAGTCGCGCGCCACGGGCAGGGAGACATCCGCCTCAAGCAAGGCCACGCGCACCTCGCGCAGGGCGGTTTTGACGTCATCCTCGCTGAGTGCGCCTTGCTTGGTGAGCTTGTCAAAGACGCCGGAGAGGCGGTCGGATAGATTCTCAAACATCGGCTCTCAGGCTCCTTTTTTCCTCGGGTCTGACCCTTACCTAAGTACGGGCCGGCTAAACGGCAAACCGCCCCCGCTGTGCTACGCCAGAGGTCCAAACAAACAGTTTGGCCCCCATGGGCGCAACGCGCTGATGGAGGGCGATCCCTGCATGATGCGGGGACCGGAAGGCTGATGCTTCCGGGTGTTGGCGCGGAGTTACGCCGCGGGGCGTGTTAAGTCAAGCCTTGCATCGCGCAGCCTAGCCAAGAGGCCGGGAGAGGGCCCCAAGCTGATCGCGGTATCCCCAGGCCAACACCAGAACCGCCAGGGTCAGCTGTGGTACCGGGAAATAGGGCGGGCCCAGATATACCAGCAGAGCAAAAATCGCGACGCACATCGTGCCCAGCAGCAGCAGGCAAGCCAGCAGCTCCCGTCCTTTCCACCAAAGGCTTATTGCGCCCAGCACCTCGGCGCTGCCGGTGGCGAAGCGCGGGGCCTGACCGAAACCCAGCCGCTCATACATCTCGACCGCTGGCGCGAAGCCACCCAGCTTTTGCAGGCCGTAGTAGGCGAAGGCCGCGCTGATCAGCGCCTTCAGGGCAAAGAGGATTTTCTGCATCATGGGGTGGGACGTAGCGGACGGATGCCAAATCACAAGCCATATGCAAATCCCTGCTTGCCTAACCGAACAATCGGGTGATGATGTGGGGGCTTCCGCGCTTGAACGCACAGAAAGGGCTGCCGCATGGATATCGACAATTGGGATGAGTTCCGCACGGCCTATCAGGTCGCGCGGCTGCGCACGGTTTCCGCCGCGGCGGAGGCGCTTGGAGTTCACCATGCGACTGTCATTCGCCACATTGACAGCCTGGAGGGCAAGCTGGGCGCAAAGCTGTTTCAACGCCACGCGCGGGGATACACGCCGACGGAGGCGGGCGAGGACCTGCTGGTGGTGGCCGGCGCGACGGAGGATCAGCTGACCCAGCTTGCGGGCCGCATCCACGGGCGCGGAGCCTCGGTCTCGGGCGAGTTGATCATTACCTGCCTGCCGCAAATGTCGCCGCTGATGGCGCGCACGCTGACCAAATACCAGCATGACCATCCTGAGATCAGGGCGCAGCTGATCGTGGACACTCGGCCCCTGCGCCTTGAATACGGGGAGGCGCATGTCGCGCTGCGGGCGGGCGCGCCTGGCAATGATCTTGATAACGTCGTCTCGGAACTGGGGCAGCTGCCGATGGGGCTGTTTGCCCACAAGGACTACGTGTTTCGCCACGGCCCGCTGAACGGGCTGGAAGACATCCCCAACCACCGGTTCTGCCGGGTCATCAATCTCGACCCCCGCGCGCCCTTCATGAAGTGGATCGGGGAGAAGGTGCCGGAGGAAAACGTCGTCTATAAATGCTCCGATACCAACACGGTGCAGGACGCGGTGATGGCAGGGGCGGGGATTGGGTTTCTGCCCGCCTATATGGGCCATGAACATCCCGACATGAAAGAGATGATGGAGCCCGACCCAAGCTGGTTCTCCACCTTCTGGTGCGTCACACATGTTGATTTGCACCGCACCGCCAAGGTGCACTCCTTTGTGACTTTCCTCAAAGAAGAGGCGAAGGGCTGGGGCGCGCTGTGACGCGGGGCAGGTCGTGAAGCAAGCGCTGTCGCTCGTCACGCTTGTTGTGCGCGACTATGACGAGGCGATTGCCTTCTACGTGGGCAAGCTGAATTTCACCCTGGTCGAGGATGTGGCACAACCCGCGCAGGATAAAAGGTGGGTCGTTGTGCGCCCCGCAGGGGCCGAAGCAGGCGGGCTGCTCCTGGCGGAGGCGCGGGACGCGGCGCAACAACAGGCCATTGGCAACCAGGCGGGAGGCCGGGTTTTCCTGTTCCTGCAGACCGATGATTTCTGGCGCGACTACAAGCAATACAGGGCGCAAGGCATCCGCTTTGTGCGCCCGCCGGATGAGGCGCCTTATGGCACGGTTGCGGTTTTTGCCGACCTCTACGGCAACCTATGGGATTTGATAGAACCGCGCGGCGACGCGCCCTCATGACCCCGATGACGGAGCCCGCAAAGGGTCATCTGGCGATGCTTGCATTCTCATTGCTCGTCGCAGGCTCTTTCGCACTTGGCGCGATTGTGGCCAATGACATCGCGCCCATGGCGCTGAACGCGGTGCGCTTTGCCATTGCGGGGGTGGTCATCGGGGCAGTGGCTGTGGCCACGGGGGGCATCCCGCGAAGCACCTGGGTCGCGCCCTGGCGCTACCTGATCCTGGGTGGGCTGTTTGCGATTTATTTCGTGTTGATGTTCGAGGGGTTGAAAACCGCGCCGCCGGTCTCGGCTGCTGCCGTATTCACGCTGACGCCGATCATGTCCGGTATCGCCGGGTGGTTTCTGCTGCGCCAGATCACCACGCCGGGCATGGCGCTTGGTCTTGCTTTTGGTGGGGCAGGGGCATTGTGGGTTGTGTTTCGCGCGGACTGGGCGGCGCTTCTGGGCTTCCGCATAGGGCAGGGTGAGCTGATCTATTTCCTGGGCTGCGCGGCGCATGCCATCTACACGCCCATGGTCGCCCGCCTAAACCGAGGGGAGCGGCCGTTGGTTTTCACTTTCGGGATGATCATCGCTGCGCTGCTGATCCTGCTGGTGGCAGGCGCGCCAGCGCTGATGGCCACGGACTGGGCGGGGCTCGGCTGGGTGGTCTGGGCCACGATTTTCTACGTCGCGATCTGCGCGTCCTCGATGACCTTCGTGCTGCTGCAATATGCAACGCTGCGCCTGCCCTCGGCCAAGGTCATGGCCTACACTTACCTGACGCCAAGCTGGGTGATCCTATGGGAGGTTTGCTTGGGGAATGGCGCGCCGCCAGCGGCCGTGCTGCTGGGGATTGCGCTGACGGCGGTGGCGTTGCTGGTGCTGCTAAAGACGGGTTAACGGAACCTTTGCAGCGTAAAAGGGTGCGGCGAAAAAGGGGTTATTCGGGCAGCAAGCCGCAAGTTCTTGTTGAAAAACATCACCCATGCGCAGGATTATCTATCTGATCGGCCTTGTCGTCGTCATCAGTGCCGTTCTGAGCCTCGCACGCATCGACATCAGTTAAGTCCGTCGTACAGCATTGCGGCGCGGACTTTGTCTTGGTTCAAAGGTTCAAACTTTGTCCCGCGGCTCCATCACGAAGAAGAGGGAGGTGATCAGCCCCAGCCCCATCAACACCGCGCCGGTTTTCAGCGCGCCCAGATACGCGATGCCGTCGGTCACGAGCCGCTCCGCCCGGTTAAGGCGGTTGGGGTCCGCCGGGTCTTCGGGCAGCAGGTAATAAGGGATTTGGTCGGTCCAGACCCAATAGGCCAGGACACCGAAAAAACCCAGGCATATGAATGCAGGGATAAATTTCATGGTTGCCTCCACACAGGTGTAGAATCTGTTGAATGCAGGATAGGGGCAGAATTTGGCAAAATTTGGTCGATTGCCGCCAGCGGGGTTCAGCTCTGCCCCAGCTCGCGCGCCAGAAAGTCCTCGAACGCATCGTAGTTCAACGCCTCCAGCTGGCCGAAACTTTCGATCCAGACGATGGCTTCGCGCATGGCTTGGGGCTCCAGCTTGCACCACTTCACGCGGCCGCGCTTTTCCTGGCTGATCAGCCCGGCCCTGGTCAGGATCGTCAGGTGCTTGGAGATCGCGGCCAGCGACATCTCGAACGGCTCGGCGACATCGGTGACGGCCATGTCGTCCTCCAACAACATCGTCAGGATCGCGCGGCGGGTGCCGTCAGACAGGGCCGCGAAGACATGGTCGATCTGCTCGCTCATGGCGGGCTATGTGGCGGGCATGGCAGCGAAGGTCAACCGAATGGTTGAATAAGTGAAACCGGCCAAATGGGCGCCAAAGGCAGCCGCGACAAATGTGGCATGCCAATAATATCTATTTAAATCAGCAGTTTGTTCGGGAATACGGCTGATTGACTCTGGCGGTCAGCCTTCCTATCACTCCGGTAAATGATCGCACACGCCTTCGGGGGTCTTTTCATGGCGACAGAACCGGATAAAGAGCAGCTTCAGGCGCTCAACGACCGGCTCGAACAGCTGAAAAAGTCCCAAGGACCGAAAGCGCGGATGGACGAGCATTACAGTCAGGCCAATCAGGGCTGGCGCATGGTGACGGAGCTGGTGGCCGGTCTGATGATCGGGTTTGGCATCGGGTTCGGACTGGACAAGCTGCTTGGCACGTTGCCGATCATGCTGGTGATATTTACGCTGCTGGGCTTGGCCGCGGGCATCAACGTGATGATGCGCACCGCGAAAGAGGTCAGCGAGGAGCACGCCGCGCAAGTGGCAAGAGAGAAGAAGGACGACTGACATGGCAGAATCAAAAGACGGCGGTCTCGTATTCAAGCCAATGGAGCAGTTTGAGGTTGCGCCGCTCTTTGGCGACGGCCCGGTTGGCATGTTCACGATCACCAATTCGACCATGTGGATGGCGCTTGCGGTCCTTGCAGTGGTGGCGCTGATGGTTCTGGGCACGCGGTCCCGCGCCATCATCCCGTCGCGCAGCCAGTCCATCGCTGAGCTGGTCTACGGGTTCATCTACCAGATGGTGGAGGACATCGCGGGCAAGGACGGTGTGAAGTATTTCCCCTATATCATGACGCTGTTTCTGTTCATCCTGTTCTCGAACTACTTGGGGCTGCTGCCTAAGGCGTTCACGCCAACGTCACATATCGCCGTGACGGCCGTGCTGGCTGTCGGGGTGTTCGTCGCGGTCACCGTGATTGGTTTCGTCAAGAACGGCGCGGGTTTCCTGAGCCTCTTCTGGGTGTCTTCAGCACCGCTGGCGCTGCGCCCGATCCTCGCGCTGATCGAGGTCATCAGCTATTTCGTGCGGCCCGTGAGCCATTCCATCCGTCTGGCAGGCAACATGATGGCCGGTCACGCCGTGATCAAGGTCTTCGCGGGTTTCGCGGCGCTGCTTGCAATCTCGCCGCTGGCGATCCTGGCGATCACTGCCATGTACGGGCTGGAAATGCTGGTCGCCGGCATCCAGGCTTACGTCTTCACCATTCTGACATGCGTCTATCTGAAGGACGCATTGCACCCGCATCACTAAAAATTTGGCGGGGGTTCCCGCCAGACATCATCACCTGAATTCCATCGTAAGGAGAAAAGACATGGAAGGCGATATCGCACAAATGGGTCAATTCATCGGCGCAGGCCTGGCTTCTGTTGGCATGGGTGGCGCAGCCATCGGTGTGGGCAACGTGGCTGGCAACTTCCTGGCCGGCGCGCTGCGCAACCCATCCGCCGCTGCTGGCCAGACGGCAACGCTGTTTATCGGCATCGCGTTCGCGGAAGCCCTGGGGATCTTCTCTTTCCTCGTGGCCCTTCTGCTGATGTTCGCGGTCTAAGACACTTCAAACGATCCTTACGCTTGGGCGGGGTTTTGCGATCCCGCCCTGAGTAACCCGGTTCTTTGGAGGCCGTTATGGCAGACACACCCACAGAAGGCGCAGCATCGTCCGGCGGCATGCCGCAGCTCGACTTCTCCACATTCCCGAACCAGATTTTCTGGCTCGTCGTCACGTTGATCGTGATCTATTTCGTGCTGTCGCGCGTGGCCCTGCCCCGGATCGGGTCGGTTCTGGCCGAACGCTCGGGCACGATCACAAATGACATTGCCGCCGCCGAGGACCTCAAGCAAAAGGCGGTTGAGGCGGAAGAGGCGTATAACAAGGCGCTTGCCGACGCCCGCGCGGAAGCCTCGCGCATCGTTGACGAGACCAAGGCCGAAATCCAGAGCGGACTTGACGCTGCCATCGCCGAAGCAGATGCCGAGATTGCCGCCCGCGCCGCTGAAGGCGAAAAAGCGATCGCGGCCATCCGTGACAGCGCCAAGGACGACGCAGCAGCCGTGGCCAAGGATATCGCGAAAGATATCGTTGCTGCCGTGGCACCTGGCAAGATCGATGCCAAATCGGTGACCGCTGCGGTCGCTGCGAAAGTAAAGGGATAAGCGACATGAAAAAGCTGATTGCCCTTCTGGCCCTTCTGCCCGCACCCGCATTTGCGGCGGGGTGGGAGATATCGCTGACGAATACCGACTTTGTTGTCCTGCTTGGCTTCATCGTTTTCCTTGGCATTCTGTTCTACTTCAAGGTGCCCGGCATGCTGGGCGGGATGCTCGACAAACGGGCAGAGACCATCAAGGCGGAGCTGGACGAGGCCAAGGCCCTGCGCGAGGAAGCCCAGACCATTTTGGCCTCATACGAGCGCAAGCAAAAGGAAGTGGCCGAGCAGTCGGAGCGCATCATCGCCAACGCGAAGAAAGAGGCGGAAGCCGCAGCGACGCAGGCCAAGGCGGACCTGAAGGTCTCCATCGAGCGGCGCTTGACCGCGGCGGACGAGCAGATTGCCTCCGCCGAGGCGGCTGCGGTGAAGCAAGTGCGCGACAGCGCCGTTGGCATCGCGATTGCGGCGGCGGCGGATGTGGTAGCGTCGAAATCGGCGGCTGCGGATCAAGACCAGCTGATCGAAGACTCCATCGCGGAAGTGAAAGCAAAGCTGCACTAAGCGTGGGCTGACCTGAATGAAAAAGCCCCGGCTGTCTGACGACCGCCGGGGCTTTTGCGTTTTCTACGGGCGCTGCGGGTTGGGTGAGCCCTATAAGGCGGACGTCTAACGAAATTCCTGCGTCACCACGATCTGCCCGACAATGGCTGCATCGAATGCATACATTTGTTCGGCTGGTATCCAATATTCCAGATGGGCGCGGCCTGCCGCCTCCTGCACCTCATAAGCGTCAAGATAACTGGCTTTCACGTCGAAACGGGTGACAAAGCCGGATCCGCTGGCTTTGACATTCCAATCGCGTGCGATCTTGATTGCGTAATCTTCTGTCAAAACGGGGTAGAAGATTGGCTGCTCAGGCAGGCGCGGCGGGAAGGCGCGCATGTCCGCCTTCGCGATCAGCGCAAGTTCCTCCGGTCCGACGGGACGCCAAAGCGTTGTGGTTTCGACTGGTCTATTCATGGCGCTTACTTTCAAAAGTCGGAGGGCGGCTGTTATCCCGCATCAGGCCGAAGGCCGCCGGGCCAACACCAGACCGCCCGGACGGTCTGGTGTTTTGGCTGATCATCCATTCCGAGCAGATGTCGCAACTGCCTGGCAACCATAGAGCTCTGCAGAACCAAACTTGCGACACCAGCCCGCGGTCTGGTGTTGGCCCGGCTCAGCGCGCTTTAGCCAAGCTCTCTGCCAGCCGCATCAAGGTGATGGCCTCGGCGCGGTAGCCGAACGGGTCGGGGCCTTTGTTGGCATTGGCAAGCGCGATGGCGTCGGCGTAGGTCCAATCCCCCAAGTAATCCGAGCCGCGGAGCAGTTGGCCAAACCCTGCGACTGCAGTTGCGAAACCTGCGCTGCTCTCGGTGCCGGTGATGGGCTGTTCAATCAACTGGCTTACATCCTCCCCCGGCGCTTTGTAGCGCAGGCGCAGGAAGCCGAGCTCGTCGCTGGCTGAGCTCTCCGCTGCTGCCCCGTAGCGCAGCGTGTCGTTCAGCACGGCGGGGGAGCCCACGGGGGTGACTTCATAAAGTGCCGTGACCTGCAGTCCCGCGCCGATATCGCCGGCATCGACACGGTCATTGTTGAAATCCTCCCGGTTCAGCGCGCGTGTCTCGTACCCGATCAGCCGGTATTCCGCGACCTGCGCCGGGTTCCATTCGACCTGAACTTTCACATCGCCCGCGATTGGGAAAAGCGCCCCGGTCAGCTGATCCACCAGCACTTTCCGCGCCTCGGACAGGGTGTCGATATAGGCGGCCTGCCCGTTGCCGTTCTGCGCCAGCGTCTGCATCAGCGCGTCATTCAGATTGCCGCGGCCAAAGCCAAGAACGGAGAGGTAGATGCCGCTATCCCGCTTGGCCTCAATCAGGGTTTTCATCTCGCCGTCAGAGCTGAGGCCCACGTTGAAATCCCCATCAGTGGCCAGGATCACGCGCGAGGCCTCCCCTTTCGCCGCCATGGTTTCGGCGACCTGATAGGCCTGTGTCAGCCCGGCCGCACCTGCGGTTGAGCCGCCCGCAGTGAGACTGCTCAGGGCGGCTTCGATCTTGCCGCTTTCCGAGACGGCCGTCGGTTCCAACACGACGCCGGAGCTGCCGGCATAGGTGACGATGGCGACCTGATCCTCCGCCCGCAGCTCCGGCAGCATCAGACGGAAGCTCTGGATCAGCAGCGGCAGCTTATCATCGGCCTGCATGGAGCCTGACGTGTCGATCAGGAAAACGAGGTTCAGTGGGGGGCGATCTTCGATTGCCGGCATCGCGCCTTGAAGCCCGATCTGTACGAGCTTCGTGCCGTCATTCCATGGCGTTAGGCTGACGGTGACATGCGTAGCGAAAGGCGTGTCGCCCGCTGGCGGGGCGTAGTCATAGGGGAAATAGTTGATCATCTCCTCCACCCGGACGGCGTCGGGGGCAGGCAACTGACCGTTCAAAAGGCTGCGTCTGACCCATGAATAGCTTGCGGTGTCCACATCGACGGAGAAGGTGGAAACGGGTTCCTCCTGCGTGATTTTCAGCGGGTTTGGCGTGTCGTTGGCGAAGCGGTCGCGGTTATCGGTTTGCGGCTCGGCCAGATCGGGTGGAGGCAAGGCATGCGTGATGGCCGGGCCGCTGGCAATCGCCATGTCGGTCTGTAGCGCGCGGCGTACGGTTGGGGCGGGGGCGCTTTGGGCAAAGCTGTCCGTCGCCTCAAGGGCCTCGGCGATCACGACTTCCTGCTGAATGTCGGAGGCCAGATCTTCTGCGGTAAACCCCTCGTGGAGCGCGGTATCGAACCGCGGGAGCTGCAGCACCCCAAACCCGACCCCGACGACAACAAGGGAGGAGGTGGCAAGCAGCACAGGCCGGGTAGAAAATGAAGCAAACATGGTTTTCAGTCCTTTCAAAACACCACCTTTTGGGGTGACAGCGATAGTAGGACGCGCCGTTTGCTTGGACTCTTGGAACATTTCGAAATTTTCTTCGGCGGCGGCGATGGCAGCCTGCCGCGCGGCATTGGACGCAGGTGGGGTGGCTTTCAAAGCGGCCTTCAGCCGGTCGAGATCGTCAGAATTGCTCATGATCTAGCCTCCTTCTCGGCCAGGGCGCGGAGGTGCTTTTTGACCTCCGACATGCGCCACGCGATGGTGCCTTCCGACAGGCCCATCACGGCGGCAGCTTCCTTCTGTGTCAGGTCCTCGCCCAGGGTCAGGGCCACGGTTTCGCGCAGTTCATCCGGCAGGCTGCGCATGGCGGTCATCAACCAATCGTAGCTTTCTGCCGCTTCCGCCTCCTCCGCCTTGCGGGCGCGGGTGTCCTCCCCCCAGCCGTCTCGGGCCTTGGCGTAGCGCTGCGCCTTCCGCGCGCTGTCGGTCGCGGCGTTCAGGGTGACGCGGTAGAGCCATGTGGTGAACTTGGCCTCGCCCCGGTAACTGCGCAGCTTGGCGGGCAAGGCGGCCATGATGTCATGGGCCAGATCCTCCGCATCGGCCTGGGTGCCGGTCAACCGCCAGCCCATCCGAAAGATGCGGTCGTAATGGCGGCGGATCAGCAGGCCGAATGCCTCCCGGTCACCGCCCGCCGCCGCCTGGGCCAGAGCCTCATCACTGGTTTTCATACGCATAGTGATGGTAGGACGCCTTTGCCCGGTCAATCCTTGGAAAAAAGTTGAGATCATGTCGGAAACCCAGGAAATGCGCGATGCGGCCTATGAAAATGGCGGCTTTATCCCTGACGCGGCGGCCTATCCGCCAAGATGGGAGGAGGACGCGCAAGCCTTCCGCGTAGCGCAGGACGGGGCGTTGGATCTGGCCTATGGCGATGATCCCCGGGCGCGGTTCGACCTGTTCTACCCCGACGGGAAGGCCCAAGGGTTGTTCGTTTTCGTGCATGGCGGCTACTGGAAGGCGCGGTCGAAATCGGACTGGTCGCATTTTGTGGCAGGCGCGCTTGACCATGGTTTTGCGGCGGCGGTTGTGGGCTACCCGCTTG
Organism: uncultured Litoreibacter sp.; assembly: GCA_938030665.1. GTDB lineage: Bacteria > Pseudomonadota > Alphaproteobacteria > Rhodobacterales > Rhodobacteraceae > Litoreibacter. The sequence goes on from CALHHY010000057.1 coordinate 20,337, forward strand.
CGCCGCAGGTCTGCATCTCCGAAATCACGCAGCATATCAGCGCGGGGGTAACGGCGGCGGCTGCAAAGGTCGAAGGGCCAATAAGGTTGGCGGGGCATTCAGCAGGTGGGCATCTGGTGGCGCGGATGGCCATGCCGGGCGTTTTGCCCGCCGATGTGGCCGCACGGGTAGACCGCGTTTTGCCAATCTCGCCGGTGGCAGATTTGCGGCCCCTGCTGGAACTGTCGATGAACGACGTGCTGCGCCTGGATACGGCGGAGGCAGCGGCGGAGAGCCCTGTTCTGGGCGGGAAATTGGGCCAAATCGACGTGGCGACCGCCGTGGGCGCGCAGGAGCGCCCCGCCTTTCTGGATCAGAACCGCTGGCTGGCGGAGGCATGGGACATCCCGCAAATCATCCTGCCGGGGCGGCACCATTTCGACGTGCTGGATGCGCTGGTCACCGATGGCTCGCCATTGCTGCGCTTTTTGTTCCGTTGATAGAGGGCCTGTTAGCCGCCTGAAAACTTGTCCTTCCAGCAGGGCAGCGTGTCGCCGGGGGCAGCACTGGCCTCGTACACACCACGGGCGATGGCGCGGGTCAGGCAGATGGCAGCGGCATGGCCGAGCGTCAGCATGTCGGCCACGGGGTCCTGCGATGCGCGCGCCCCCGTTGACACGCCAAAGACCAGATCGCCATCCATCGGCGTGTGGCTGGGCCATAGCGCGCGGGCCATGCCGTCTTGCGCCGCCGTTGCCAGCCGGGTGCAGCCGGCCTTGTCCAGCGCCGCGTCGGTGGCAACAATGGCGATCGTGGTGGCCTCATGGGCGTGCAGCTTGGTGACCGGGGTTTTGGCGGCATTATGGGTGATCTTGGGGCCAAGGCCGCCGAACTCCCCATTCAGCTCGCAGGGCGCTGCGTGGAAATGCGGGCTGTCATCGACAGTGGCGCTGCCAAGGGCATTGACCGCGACGAGTGCGCCGACCGTATGACCCGAGGGCAGCACCAGCGAGGCAGAGCCAAGCCCCCCCTTCAGGTTCACAGTTGTTGCCCCGGTGCCGGCACCAAGGCTGCCCAACTCAAACTGCGCGTCAAGATCGGCCAGCGCCGCACGTCCCAAAGCGGGGTAGGGGTTTTCGCGCCATGACGGGTCGCCCCCGGCGGCCAGATCAAAGATGATGGCGGCGGGCACAATGGGGACCAGATGCGGCCCGACCGCGACGCCCCGGCCTTTTTCGCGCAGCGCCGACATGACCCCGTCCGCCGCTGCCAGACCGAAGGCGGAGCCGCCGGAAAGGACCAGTGCGTCCACCTCTGCCACGGTTTTGTCGGGGACCAGCAGGTCCGTCTCCCGTGTGCCGGGGGCGCCGCCCATCACGTTTACCCCGGCGGTGAAGGGCGCATCGGCTGACAGCACGGTGACCCCTGATTTGAGGCTCGCGTCCTGCGCGTTGCCCACCATGAGCCCCGCCACATCGGTTATCAGGTTGCGGGGGCCGGGATACATCATGGGGGTTTTCCTGTCAGGTTTCGCGTCGGGCGCGGGGCGCGTGTCTTTGCGCCCTATCATGGCTTAAATTGACGTTCGGGCAAGCGGGCCACTGAAGGGCCCGCGCGGATTTTTTCATGTGGCGTCGGTACAATCGACGTGGCAATCTCTTCAAAATAGCGGATTTATACCTATGTAATAGGTCATAACATTAACAAAAGGGATGGAACTATATGGCCGATTTTGATGCTCAGGTGCGGGAATCGCAGGCGCAGGTTGAACAAGCACAATCAAAGATTACCGAGCTTACAAGCCGCATCGAGACCGCGCGCGCCAAGCTGAAAACCGGCGATGATATCTCCATCGATATTGAAAACGCCTCGCTTGACGACGTCCACGCGCATACCGAGCTGATGAACGCCAATATCGCCGAGCTGATCATGGGGCTGGACGATGTGACCTCTGGCTTTTCGGAGGACTTCTCCGCCATGCGGGATAAGACGGGCTGGGAAAGCTTCGTCGGCATATTCTCCAAGGGGAAGTCTGAAAGCATGCGGCAGGAGCGTATGCGCACGGCCTCGATTGACGACAAGCTGCAGGACCTGATCTCAAAATCCGACCAGATTGTCGCCTTGCTGCAGGGCCAGCTGACGGTGCTGGAAGAGCAGAAGGTGAAGGTAGAAGGCAACCTGTCCGGCACGCTGGACGAGCGGGAGGCCGTCGTGGGCGAGCTGGAAAACCTGCGCGCTGACATTCTCGGGATGGACCCGCAGATCATCGAGATGGAGAACAAAATCTCCGTCGAGCAGGACGCCGCCGCCCGCACCAAGCTGGAGACGGAGCTGGCCGCGCTGAACACCAAATATAACGAGATGGTCCAGCAGGAGCAGGTGAAGCTGGCGAAAAGCCAGACGCTGGAGCGCTACATCGAGAAGGGCAAAACCTGGATCGACTCGCTGCAAAACCAGGCGGCGACCCAGATGGTGCTGATCAACAAGCTGGAGACCGATACCAAGCAACGGGTCGTGCTGTATGACGCGCTGACCAAATCGTTGAAGACCGCTCAGCAGCAGGACGTGGCCCACCAGATCAACGAGATCGGGGTGCAGACCGACCAGGAGGCGCAGGCGGCCATGGCCGGGATCGGGTCGGCGACCAACACCCGCATGGCGGAGATGATGGAAGCCCATGAGGACCAGATGGTCTTTGCCCGTAAGGTGCTGGAGCAGAAAGCCAAGGCCGATGAGCGGTTTGCGAGGCGTTTTGAGAAGATCGTCGAGAAGCACGATAAGAACCTGTATGGGGCTTAAGTGTGAGGTCCGACCTCGATCATCTATCGCGGCCCTTGCACCAGAGAGGGCTTTCTCGTTGCCAGATTACGTATCCAGCATGGATCAAGGTCGCGATGTTCAGCCGTTGGGGTGCGATCGCGCTTGCGGGAGCTTATTTTGTTGTCTTTGAAGAAAGCCTGTGGGTCTGGGCCTTAGCACTTCTGTATTTTTTTGGCGTGCCTCAACTTTGCTATCAAGTTTATCGACGCACCGACAGCGAAAGAGCCGAAGTCGTGTTTTACAATGAGAGAGATGGTTACTGCGCTGATTCAAATGATGGTAGCGATGATGGAGATGGTGGTGATTGACGACCACAACCTCCCCGTCGAGGTAAGAGACTATCGTTACAAGATTTTCGGCGTGGAGCTGCAAAGAAACTGATGACTTCGTTTTTCTGGAAACTTGCGTGGCAGGTCCTGACCGCGAGCGTCGGGCTGAAAGCCCTCGCCGTCAAACCGCAGGTTTGTCTTTGTCAGAATGGGGTCGGTCGGGGGCTGCCCGGCGTTTCACACCGGGCGAGGAGTGCTTTTGGTGAAAGCTGAAAGGAAGAATTCAGAAGGCTCTTTCAACCGGCGAAGCGCCCTTTCTGGCCTGCTAAATGTCCTTATCATAGATATAACTGGGAAACTGACGGCAATCTGTGTCTTAGTTTTTTTACTTGTGGCTCTGTCAACTGAGTCAGAGCAAATAATGCGCAGTACTGGTTTGGAGCTTTGGCATTTATTTGTGGGAACTCTTTTCTTTGGATGGGCGATTTGGCTTTGGCTGATGGTAGATAGAAACAATGACTGACGACCTAAACCTCACCATCGACCATCAAGGCTTGACCGATGACCTCGCGGCGCGGCGGTATTTCGCGAAGTTCGAGCAGATCACCGGCCATCTGGCGCGGGTGGCGGCGGAGATGGAGCAGGAGCGGCTGTT
>CALHHY010000058.1 GCA_938030665.1 uncultured Litoreibacter sp.
CCTTAATTTCCAAGCTAAGAAGAGGCCGAGGTGTCAACCTCGCTAGACAGTTATGAATGAAGTGACCACCATGAACGCTCCTGTAAAAGCCGTGCCAACCCTGCCCGACGCGCAGACCGTAACGCAAGTTAAGCATTGGACTGACAGGCTTTTCTCCTTCCGGGTGACCCGGCCCGCGTCATTGCGCTTCCGGTCGGGCGAATTTGTGATGATCGGCCTGATGGGCGACCCGCATCCCGAGACCGGCAAGCAAAAGCCGCTGCTGCGCGCCTATTCCATCGCCTCCCCGTCATGGGATGAAGAGCTGGAATTTTACTCAATCAAGGTGCAGGATGGCCCGCTGACCTCCAAGCTGCAGCACATCCAGCCAGGCGACGAGATCATCCTGCGCCCCAAACCCGTGGGCACGCTGGTCCATGATGCGCTGCTGCCCGGCAAGCGGCTGTGGTTTTTCGCCACCGGCACCGGCTTTGCACCTTTCGCGTCACTGCTGCGCGACCCGCAGACCTTTGAGGATTACGAGCAGATCATCATGACCCATACATGCCGGGACGTCGCCGAGCTGGAATACGGGCGTCAGCTGATCGAAAACATCCGAAGCGACGAAATGTTGGGCGAGCTGCTGGGCGAAGAAAACCTGCAAAAGCTGGTGTACTACCCGACCACCACGCGCGAAGAGAGCCCGAAAATGGGCCGGGTCACCACCAAGCTGCAGGACGGGTCTCTGTTCAAAGACCTTGGGATTGACGGCATCTCGCCCGAAACCGACCGCGCCATGGTCTGCGGCTCCATCGGGTTGAACACCGATCTGAAAGAAATTTTGGAAGGGTTCGGCCTTGAGGAAGGCGCGAATTCCGACCCGAAACACTATGTGGTGGAAAAAGCCTTCGTCGGCTAACCACCTGCCAAATAAATAAAAAAAGCCGCGCTGAGGTCACCCCTCGCGCGGCTATTTCGTTGCGTAAGGTAAGCCCTAGTTGCCCATGGCAGCCTTGACCGCATCAAGGGCGGCTTTCAGCTGATCGGGGTTGTCCCGCGCCGCTTCCAGACCGGTTTTTAACGTGGTGCTCAGGATCGGGCTTGAGACATTCTCGTCAATCATCGCAACCACTCGGTCATAGTCAAAGCCATCGACGCTTAGCGCCTCGGCCTCTTCGGTCGTCACGGCTGCAGCGTCGTCAGTCACTGCGGCCGTCGCGGCCTGGGTTGCTTCCTCAGACGCTTCCGAGACGGTCTCGTCAGTGGTGGACTGTGCGTCATCCGTTGCTTCGGTGGCCGCTTCTGTCGTCTGCTCTACAGCCTCGGCGGTGCTGTCTACCGTGTCTTCTGCCAGATCGGTTGCTTCAGTTACCGCCGTATCTGCGGCTTCCGTAGCTTCAGTTGCTGCTTCGTCAGCGGCCTCTGCGGTTTCATCGACGGTGGCAGCGGCCTCACTAGTTGCGGCGTTCGCGGCGGCGGTCGTTTCTTCCAGCGCGGTTTCAGCTTTTTCAGCGGTCTCTTCAGCAGCGGCCTCGGCCCCGGTTGTGGCCTCCTGCGCGGTGTCCTCCACCAGATTTGCGGCATCGTCGGCAGCCTCGTCAGCGCCGGCCAGGGCGCCAGCAACCGCGCCCGTAACAGCACTCGCGGCACCGGAAACAGCATTGTTAACCGCATCTGCCCCGTCCTCCAGGGCAGCTGCGGCGTCATCTACGACCTCACCCGCCTGATCCGCCAGATCGGCTGCAGCATCTTCTGTCGCCTCAATCGCATTGGCGGCGCCTTCTTCAACATCTGCGGCCAGATCGGCGGCCGCATTCTCAGCTTCAGCTGCTTCGGCCTCCGCTTCTGCTGCCGCCTCGGCTGCGGCGGTCTCAGCCGCTTCTGCCTCTGCGGCGGCCTCAAGGCGCGCGGCTTCCGCGGCGGCGGCTGCTGCTTCTTCGGCGGCGCGCGCGGCTTCGGCCGCGTCATCATCACCGGAGAACCATCCCATGGCCGACACTGGCGCGACGGAGGTGGCCCCTATCACAGCGGCCAGTGCAACTGCGGATAACATCTGCTTGTGCATCTCAATCTTCCTTATCTGTCTGACGACCCGCCTCAGAGCGGGCTTCACTACGGCACTTATGCCGCCTGATCTGCCGCCACAACGCGTATCGCACGGGAAAGGTCCCGCCTTTTCCCCCTGATCGGCCAAAACTCGCTTGAACCGGCCTTCCGGGCCGCTTACCTTGCCCATCTACAGAGCGATCAACCACATAAGGACTTACACCATAGCCCGCAGACCCCATAACGCGCCTCCGCAGCGCGATACCGGCCCCCGCGTAAACGACCGCATCCGCGCTGATGAAATCCGCCTGATTGGCGCCGAAGGTGAGAATGTAGGCGTCGTGACGCCCGCACGCGCCATGCAGATGGCGGATGAGGTGGGGCTCGACCTCGTTGAGATTTCCCCCAATGCCAGCCCGCCCGTCTGCAAGATCATGGATTTCGGCAAATACAAATACGAAACCCAGAAGAAAGAGGCCGAGGCGCGCAAGAAGCAGAAGATCATCGAAATCAAAGAGGTCAAGTTCCGCCCGAACACAGACACCAATGATTACGACGTTAAAATGCGCAACGTGTTCAAATTCCTTGAGAACGGCGACAAGGTGAAGGTGACGCTGCGCTTCCGGGGCCGCGAGATGGCACACCTGAGTCTGGGACGTGAGCTGTTGGAGCGGGTGGCCGCCGATACCGAAGGCCACGGCAAGGTCGAGAACTTCCCAAAGATGGAAGGCCGTCAGATGGTTATGCTGATTGGCCCGCTGAAGACCTAAGCTTCCACCTCTCGGTGATCCATTTTGATGGATCACCTGCCGGTTGCGACGCCCGAGGGCGTCGGGGGAAGGCCGTCAGATGGTTATGCTGATTGGCCCGCTGAAGACCTAAGCTTCCACCTCTCGGTGACTAACGAAACCCCGCCTCTGTGCGGGGTTTTATTTTGTCTGGCCGCGTCGGGGTTGGGGGCGTTGCGGGATTTCCTTCAGCAGTCCGCCAATCCCCATACCGGCAATGTCTGCGGCGGTGACCTCTAGCCCGCAAACCACACGCTCGAGCACCCAATCAGCGCCGTTAAGCGCCGGCGCGCGGGCGCAGCCGGGCAGCCCGATCACCGGCACCCCCTTCAGATCGCCGATGAACAGCAAGTTGCCCGGGTCCACCGGCATCCCGAACCGCGCCACCTGCCCCCCGGCCCGCCGTACGGCCGAAGGGGCAACATCGGCAGGGTCAGATGTCGCGGAGCCTGTGAGGATCAGCACGATATCCTCCTGCGCCTCGCCCAATGCGGTGGATAGGGGGCCAAGCTCATGCGGCACCTTGGAGATGGCGCTCAACTCGGCGCCGAGCGCGTCAAGCCTGCCGCGAATGGCGGCAATGCCTTTCTCAGCTTCCGGCTCCGCCCCGGTTTGCGACACAATCAACCGCGCGGTCTTCACCACCGGCACATGCAGCCCGAGACGTGCGCCCTTGGCAGCGGCTTCCGCGTTGGCGATGGCGTGTTCCGGCACGGCGTAGGAAATGATCTTGATTGTCGCGAGCAGCCCCCCTTCCATCATCCGATGCAGAGGCGCGACGGTCGCGCAGGTGATCATGGCGTCGCCGCCATTCACCGCATTGATGCGCCCGGCATCGATATGCGCCACGCCAGCGCCGTCGGCCACGATGTTGACCCTGCCCGTGAAGGGCGCGGTGACATGCACCCCTGCCGCGCCTTCGGTCAGGGCGGCCGCAAGCCGGGCAGCGGCGGCGTTTTCTTCCACATCGCCTGCCTCAAGTCGGGCCACCGTAACGCGGGCAATCCCCGCACGACTGAGGACATCAAGGTCTTCCGGTCCCAGAACGCGGCCTTTGCGCAACCGTGTGTCACCCGCCTGCAGGGAGTGTGCCAGGATTGCACCTTCGGCCTCAGTGACGGGGACATCGCCAAAGATCATTTCCCCCGGCCTTTCGGGCCGCGCAGGCGCAGGATGATCTCCGCCATGATGGAGACGGCAATTTCAGCCGGCGACGCGCCGCCAATATCAAGGCCGACAGGGGCGTGGATGCGCGTCAGGTCATCCTCCCCAAACCCCGCTTCCGCAAGCCGGGCCACGCGCTTGGCGTGGGTGCGGGTGGAGCCCAGACAGCCAAGGTAAAAGCACGGGGATCGCAACGCGGCCTCAATCGCAGGGTCGTCGATCTTTGGATCATGGGTCAGGGTCACCACGGCGCTACGGTGGTCGGGGGCGAGCCTTGCCAATGCCTCGTCCGGCCAGTCATGCACCAACACCTCGCCGGGGAACCGGGCGGCGCTGGCAAAGGCCTCCCGCGGGTCGATCACGACCGGGTCAAACCCCGCCAGCCGTGCCATGGTCACCAAGGGCTGCGCGATATGGACACCGCCGATGACGGCCATGCGCAGGGGCGGGTTGTGGATGGCCACGAACACGTCGTCCTCAAAGCCGGAGCGGTCCTTGAGAAACCGGGTCTCGTGGCCATCGTAGACCAACCGTCGCTCCCAGCGGTCGGTGTTGACCTCATAGGCCACGGCGCGGCGATTATGGCGCGCTTCAACCAGCTCGGCCAGCAGCCCCTCAGGCATCGCTTTGCCGACGGGTTCAACCAGAATGCGGATCGTGCCGCCGCAGGCCAGACCTACGGCAAATGCCTCGTCATCGCTGACGCCGTATTCCAAAAGGCGCGGCTTGCCGTCCTCCAGCGCATCCATCGCCTCGACCACCACGGCCCCCTCGACGCAACCGCCGGAGACGGAGCCCATGATATCGCCCGCGCCGCTAATCGCCAGCTGGCTGCCCACGGGCCGGGGCGCGGACCCCCATGTCTGAACCACCGTGGCCAATGCCGCCCCGGTCCCGTCACGGTGCCAGTCGAGCGCGATGCGGGGGATGTCTTGCAGGTCAGTCGTCACGGATCAGCCTTGTCTGGAAGCAATTATTGCGGGCGGAACGCACGTCAATGTAGGCGACATCCGCGCGGGCGAACAGCGTGTTCGCATAGGTCGCGATCTCGGCCGCAGGGGTGATCTGGCCGGTGCCATAGATGATGCGATCGTCATGCCCATAGGCTTTCAAAAGGTAATCGGGCGACGTCATCAGGATCGGCGGCAGACCGGCGCCGTCCCATGGATTGCACTGGTCTGCGCATAGGAAAATCGGCCCCTGTTCCGCATAGGGTTGGGGGGCGGGGAATGGCCGGGCGGAAAGGATCAGCATGCCCGCCCCTTCCGGCACATCATGCAAACAGGACCGGCACGGGGTCCCCTTGCCATCCGATATCGCGGTCTCGGCCCGCATCCCGTTGGCGTCCCCGCCACCGGCGCGGACGTGGTCGACAAAGGTAATGTCATAAGGTGTTGCGCGCATGTTGCATCCTCCTTGCTGCGTGGCGCCTTCTTCTGACAGGACGGCGGCTGTCATGGCGACCCGGAAGCTGCGGTTTCATTCGATCAGCGCCATCAGCCGGCGTTTTTCGCCCGTGTCATCTGGGCGGCTGATCGCGGCGGCCAGCCCTTCGAGGGAGGCCACGTTATGGCCGGCGCGGAAGCTGTCCACATGGGGCAGCATCGCCGCGATGCCGCGCGCCTTGGGTGCAAACCCGTCCCACCTGAGCAACGGGTTCAGCCAGATCACCTGCCGGGCTGACAGGTGCAACCGCTCCATCTCGCGTGCCAAGGCGTCAGGGTCGTCGCGGTCAAGGCCATCGGTGATCAAAAGCACCACTGCGCCCTGCCCCAGCACCCGGCGCGACCAGTCGCGATTGAACTGATGCAGGCATTCCCCGATCCGTGTGCCGCCCTCCCAATCCTGGGCCTCGGCCCCTGCCGCCGCAAGGGCTGCATCCACGTCGCGCGTGGCGAGATGGCGGGTGATATTGGTCAGCCTTGTGCCGAAAGTGAAGGCGTGCACCCGCGCCCAGCCCGCCCCCTTCTCGCTGCTGACCGCATGCAGAAAATGCAGCATGGCGCGGGAATAATGGCTCATCGAGCCGGAGATGTCGCAAAGTGCCACGAGGTTGGGCCAGCGGATGCGGCGCTGTTTGGTGGCCAGATCACGCAGCTCCCCCCCGTTGCGCATCGACTGGCGCAGGGTTGCGCGGAAATCGATCACCCGCCCCCGTGCATCCGCCTGCATCCGGCGGGAGGTCAGCGGTTTGACCGGCAGCGTCAGTTTGGCCAGCATGCGCCGGGCCTCTGCCATCTCCTCCGTGCTCATCTGTTCGAAATCGAGGCTGCGCAGCTTTTCTTCGCGCGACATGGTGCGGGAGGCGTCGATCTCGATCTCGCTGCCCTCTTCCGGCGCCTCGGGCGCGTCGATGTCGCGGTTGACGCCGTCCAGAAGCGCTTCGGCGGCGCGTTTCTCGCCCGGTTTTGCTTTCTTCTCCTCCTGCACGCCCCGGATCGCGGGTGTGAGGGCCGCGATCATATGCTCAAGATAGCGCGGGTCGCGCCAATAAAGGCGGAAGATTTGCGCGAAGATGACGCGATGTTCGGGGCGGGAGACGAAGCAGGCCTGCAGCACGTGGTAGAAGTCGCGCTTTTCCGAGAAACCTGCCGCCTCCACCGCGCGAATTGCGTCAATCACCCGACCGGGGCCAACAGGCAGGCCCGCCTTGCGCAAAGCGCGGGCGAACCAGGTGATATTCGCCGCCAGCTTGCCGTCTTCAGGGATATCGAGCGCGTTGAATTTAGCCATGGCTTTCGGAGGGACCGGCCGGGGGCTAACCCCCGGACCCCCAGGATATTTCTAAAGCAATGAAGTAGGTGGGGGAGCTCATGCCGGGGCCAGCTCTGCACGGACCTCGTCAAGGATGCGCTTGGCCTCGGAACCTTGGATTTTCTGGATGTCGTCCTGATATTTCAATATAGCGCCAAGCGTGTCGGCAATCACCTCCGGGCTCATGGTCAGCGTGTCGAGAGCGAGCAGGCATTTCGCCCAGTCGATCGTCTCGGCCACGCCAGGCTTTTTGAACAGGTCCTCGGTGCGCAATTTCTGGACGAAGGCCACAATCTCGCGGCTCAGCGTTTCCTGCGCCTCGGGCGCGCGGGCATTCAAGATTTCCATCTCGCGCGAGAAATCAGGATAGTCGACCCAGTGATAGAGACAGCGGCGTTTAAGGGCGTCATGCACCTCCCGCGTGCGGTTCGAGGTCAGGATGACAATCGGTGGTTCGGCCGCCTTGATCGTGCCAAGTTCGGGGATCGTGACCTGAAAATCCGACAGGGCTTCCAGCAGGAAGGCCTCGAACGGCTCGTCGGTGCGGTCAAGCTCGTCAATCAGCAGCACCGGGGCGCCGCCTTCCTGCGGCTGCATTGCCTCCAGCAAGGGTCGGGCGGTGAGGTAGTCGTCGGAGAAAAGTTCTGCCTGCAGCTTGTCCTTATCCGCGCCACCTGAGGCCTCCGCCGCGCGGATGGCGACCATTTGCGCGGGGAAGTTCCATTCGTAGACCGCCGATGATGCGTCCAGCCCCTCGTAACATTGCAGACGGATCAGCCGACGGCCAAGCCCTGCGGCCATGGCTTTTGCAATCTCCGTCTTGCCGGTGCCGGCCTCGCCTTCCAGAAACAGCGGGCGACCAAGCTTCAGCGACAGAAAGACCACTGTGGCCAGCGCCCGCCCACAGACATAGTCCTGCCCAGCCAATAGGGTGATCGTGTCGTCAATCGAGGCGGGTAGTTTGGTCATCACAGCGGTCCTTTTGTTGGCGATATAGCTGCACCTCTGGTGCCCCGCGTCAAGCCGACCAATTGCCTATGGCGGCGCGGCGGCGTAAACACGGAGGGCAACGACAGGGAGCCATCCGATGAACATGAACAGCGTGATCAATGCCAAGGACGCCCCCGATATGGGCCGGTTCGAGTGGGAGGACGCCTTCCGCCTAGAAGACCAGCTGAGCGAGGATGAGCGGATGCTGCGCGACGCGGCCCGCACCTTTGCCGACGCCGAACTTGCGCCGCGCGTCATCGACGCCTATCGGGAGGAGACGGTCGACCCCTCCATCTTCGCGAAGATGGGCGAGGCCGGGTTGCTGGGCCTGACGGTGCCGGAGGCCTATGGCGGGCTTGGCGCATCCTACGTGACCTACGGGCTGGTCGCGCGCGAAATTGAGCGGATCGATAGCGGCTACCGGTCGATGATGTCGGTGCAAAGCTCGCTCGTGATGTATCCGATCTATGCCTATGGCTCCGAAGAACAGCGGCAGAAATACCTGCCGGGGCTGGCCGCCGGCACGTTGATCGGCTGTTTCGGGCTGACGGAACCGGATGCGGGATCGGACCCCGCGGGGATGAAAACCGTGGCCAAGGCCAAGGGCGACGGCTACGTGATTTCCGGCTCCAAAATGTGGATATCCAACGCGCCTTTCGCGGATGTCTTCGTGGTCTGGGCCAAATCGGAGGCCCATGGCGGCAAAATCCGGGGCTTCGTGCTGGAGAAAGGCATGGCCGGGCTGTCCGCGCCCAAGATCGGCGGCAAGCTGTCGCTGCGGGCTTCAACCACCGGCGAGATCGTGATGGACGGGGTCGAGGTCGGCCCGGACGCGCTGCTGCCCGGCGTCGAGGGGCTGAAAGGCCCGTTTGGCTGCCTGAACCGTGCGCGCTACGGGATCAGCTGGGGCGTGATGGGCGCGGCCGAATTCTGTTGGCACGCCGCCCGCCAATACGGGCTGGACCGCAAGCAATTTGGCAAGCCCCTAGCGCAGACGCAGCTGTTCCAGAAGAAGCTGGCGGATATGGCGACGGAGATCACCTTGGGGCTGCAAGGCTCCCTCCGCGTGGGCCGGTTGATGGACGAGGGGCGCGCCGCGCCTGAGATGATCTCGTTGATGAAGCGCAACAATTGCGGCAAAGCGCTGGAAATCGCCCGCCACGCCCGCGACATGCATGGCGGCAACGGTATTTCCGAAGAATTTCAGGTGATCCGCCACATGATGAATCTGGAGACGGTAAACACCTATGAGGGCACCCATGACGTGCATGCGCTGATTTTGGGCCGGGCGATTACGGGGCTGCAGGCGTTTTTTTGAGGGGGAGAGCGGGACGTTGGGCAAGCGGACTTTTCTGCCGTTCGCTGCGGCTGCGCCAACTTCCGCTTCTGGGAAATCAGTGGGGGCCAAAAACGGTCGTTTGTACCGGTGACAAAAACGTACTATTTTTGACCGGTTTTCCCCTATGAGGGGTACGTCTAGTCTATTAGGAAGACGGAAAAAGTCTCGTCGCAACTGCTCCAAGGAATGCGCCAAAGGTCGTTTCGACTGCTCCTACTGATATCTTCAGCTCTGTTGAGCCAAAGCCGTCGATTTGGGCAAAAAATGCATAGAACAGCCCTAGAACCACCAGTATCAAAATGGTTGGTATTGAGATCGCAAAAAGTGAGAAGACAAATGTCGTTTTCTTCCCCCGTCGTCTATCTGTCCCAGATTCTAGAACATAGCTAATCGCTGCAAGGGCGGCTGTTGCTAAAACTGGGCTTGCCATCAAAAGCACCTGAATGGCATCTGTGCCAACAAGTACTTCGAAGACACCTAACGCTAGCCCTATC
>CALHHY010000059.1 GCA_938030665.1 uncultured Litoreibacter sp.
CGTCGCCTTTGGCCGTGACAAATGCGGGAATGTTGGCAAGCGACAAGCGGCGCAGATAGGCCCCTACCCAGAACTCCGCTGTCAGCCGGTCGCTCAAGAATTGCCATCCTTGAAATCCAGCCCCATCTCGGAATAGCGCTCGCTTTCTTCCAGCCAGTTCGGGCGCACCTTCACCTGCAAGAACAGATGCACCTTGCGACCCAGAAACTCCACCAGCTCTTCACGCGCGGCCTTGCCCACGGCCTTGATCGTCTCGCCCTTGTTGCCCAGCACGATGCCCTTATGGCCGTCGCGCACCACGTAGATTATCTGGTCGATCTTGGCGGAGCCGTCCTTGCGCTCTTCCCAGTTTTCCGTCTCAACCGTCATTTGGTAAGGCAGCTCCTGGTGCAGCCGCAGGGTCAGTTTCTCGCGGGTAATCTCTGCCGCGATCATCCGCATGGGCAGGTCCGCGATCTGGTCTTCGGGGTAGAGCCACGGGCCTTCGGGCATTTCGGCGGCCAGCCAACGGCGGAAAGCATCGATGCCGTGCCCTTTTTCGGCAGAAATCATAAATGTCTCGGCAAAGGGAAATGCCTCGTTCAGTTTCCGCGTGAGGCCCAGCAGCGCGTCGGATTTAACCCGGTCGATCTTGTTGATGGCGAGCGCCACCTTGGCTTCACCGACCCGGTCCCCCAGCCCGTCGAGGATCGCTTTCACCCCCTCGGTAATGCCGCGATGCGCCTCAACCATCAGCACGACGACATCGGCGTCCGACGCGCCGGTCCAGGCCGCGGCCACCATCGCGCGGTCCAGCCGGCGGCGCGGTTTGAACAGCCCTGGCGTGTCAACGAAGACCAGTTGCGCCTGCCCCTCCATCGCAACCCCCCTAATGCGCGCGCGGGTGGTCTGCACCTTATGCGTCACGATGGAGACCTTGGCACCCACCATGCGGTTCAGCAGCGTCGACTTGCCTGCATTGGGCTCGCCAATCAGGGCGATAAAACCGGCGCTTGTGGGCGCGGTCTGGGGGGCGTCATTCATTTTCCAGTCTTTCCAGCAAGGCCTTTGCGGCGGCTTGTTCTGCCTGGCGTTTAGAGCCGGCCTGAGCCTGTGCGGTCTGCCCGCTTTGCGCCCGGGCTTCAATGGTGAATTGCGGCGCGTGGTCGGGGCCGTCGCGTTTGATGATGTCGTAGCGAGGCGGGGTCTGGCCGCGCGCCTGCACCAGTTCCTGCAAAGCGGTTTTCGGGTCGCGGGCGTCGGCCTCCACCGTTGTGATGCGGTCGCCCCATAGACGCAAGATCAGTGCCTTGGCCGCGTCCAGCCCGCCATCCAGATAGACGGCTGCGATCACAGCTTCCATCGCGTCACCCAGCAAAGCCTCCTTGCGGCGCCCGCCCGAGACCATTTCCGACTTACCCAGCTTGAGAACCGCGCCAAGGTCGATGGCGCGGGCGACGTCGGCGCAGGTTTCCTTGCGCACAAGCGCGTTGTAGCGCGGTGCCAGCACGCCTTCGGCGGCAAGGGGGTCGGCGGCAAGCAGCGCCTCCGAAATCACCAGGCCCAGCACCCGGTCGCCCAGAAATTCCAGCCGCTGATTGTCAGGCCTTGTGACCGACGAAAAGGAGCCATGGGTCAGCGCATGAATCAAAAGCTCCGGGTCGGCGAAGGCATGGCCCAGACGCGCCGTAAAGGCGCGCAACTCTGCTGACAGTTTCAATCCACCCATTTCCACATTCTGCCCTTTTCGCCGGTTAATGAAAACAGGATCACCTCGGCCCGGCCCACAATATTGCTAAGCGGCACAAAGCCCAGCCCGCCCGCATCAAGGGCAAAGCGCGAATCCAGCGAATTGTCGCGGTTGTCGCCCATCACAAACAGATGGCCCGAGGGCACCATCACAGGCGCCGCGCTGTCAGCGCGCAACCCTTCGGCCAGATTGATGACCGGGTAGGCCGCGCCATTTGGCATCGTCTCAACCAGCCGCTCTTTAAGGCAGGTATCGCCCGGATTTACCGGCGCGTTGGTGCAGGCAATATAACCGTCTTCCAACTGATAGATCTCACTAAAATACCCGTCCCGCAGCTGCGGCAAGCCCGTGCCATTCAGGATCACCTGTCCCGCCTGAACCGCAACCGTGTCGCCGGGCAAGCCAACCACCCGCTTGATGTAGTGGCGGTCATTTTCGGGGTGGGTGAAGGTCGCCACGTCGCCGCGCGCAGGGACATGGCCGGCACAATCGCCCAGATTGCAACGCAGCGCCGGGAAGCCGTAGGCTGCGCGGTTGACCAGCAGGTAGTCCCCCACCAACAGCCCCGGCTTCATGGAGCCCGTGGGGATCCAATAGGCACGAAACACCACCAGCATGGCAATGACGGCCAGCGCAACTGGCGCGAGGACCAACCTCAGGACCCGCCTGCCCCGCCCCGCCGGGCTCATTTTCAGTCGATGGCCTTGAAGAACCGGTCGCCGCGCCAGGTCCAGAAGAACAACATGCGCGACCCGGCAGATGAGAAGACGATGCGGTCTGCGCGCCCCAGCAGGTTCTGGAACGGCACCATGCCCACCCCGCCAATCGGGCCTTGGGGGAAGCGCGAGTCGATGGAGTTGTCGCGGTTATCCCCCATGAAGAAGTAATGCCCCTCGGGCACGGTAAAAACAGGCGTGTGGTCGGCATTGGCCTGGCCCTGCGGCGGCTGCGGCCGGTTCTCGATGTTGAGGATATGATGCGGGCCGTAGCCCTCCAGCTGCTCCACAAAGCGCGATTTAAGGCAGTCGGCCCCCTCGCCCGTGGCGCCGTTTTCGCAGCGCGGATAATTTCCAACCGAGCCTTGCGGCGCGTAAGGCTCGACGAACTGCCCATCCGGGGTCTGCACCTGTTCGTTCCCGTTCAGATAGAGAACACCTGCCTGCATCTGCACCGTGTCCCCCGGCAGACCGATCAGCCGCTTGATATAGTCCTGGCCCGAGGTTGGGTGGCGAAACACAACCACATCGCCGCGCTCAGGCTCGTTGCCGAACAGACGGTCGGGGATCGGGCAAATGCCAAAAGGGCAGCTGAACTTGGAATACCCGTAGGCCATCTTGTTGACGAACATGAAGTCGCCCACCAGCAGCGTGTCCTTCATGGAGCCCGTGGGGATGTAGAACGGCTGGAAGAAAAAGCTACGAAACACGCCCGCAATCAGCAGCGCGTAGACCACCGTTTTGATGGTTTCGCCGATGCCGTCCTTGGTCTCTTCAGTGCTGGCCATGATGCGTCTCGATCTCCTAGGGATGGCAGGTAAATGCGGAAGGCCCGCGCCGGTGTCAAGCACGCGGCAGCGCGCAGGCAGGATCAGCCAGTCACATCTTGGCGGTTGATATGGGCCGGGCCTCGATCACGACGAAAGCCTGCGCCCAAGGGTGGTCATCGGTCAGGGTCACATGGATGATCGCCTCGTACCCCTCGGGCGTCATGTCGGCCAGCCTTTCCGCCGCCCATCCGGTCACGGCCATGACAGGCTGCCCTGTTTTAAGGTTGGAAACCGCCATGTCCTTCCAGCTGATCCCCATCCGCAACCCGGTGCCAAGCGCTTTTGAACAGGCCTCCTTCGCCGCCCATCTTTTGGCGTAGGTGCCAACCACATCCACGCGGCGTTCGGCCTTGGCCTGTTCGACCTCCGTGAAGACGCGGTTGCGAAACCGGTCGCCGAAACGCTCCAACGTGCCGGAGATACGTTCAATATTGGCGAGGTCCGTGCCGATGCCGAGGATCATGCGCCGCCCCTCACGCCAGCCGCGTCGTCAGAATTTTCAGCCCCGCCGCGCCAAACAGCAGGGCAAAGGCAGCCTCAAACCCCCGGCGCATCCTAGCATAGGCGCGGATCATGGCCCCGGTCGAAAAGGCAAACGCGTAGCCGATAAACACAAGGATCGAGCCGGAATAAAGGAAGGCAAACATCCAAAGCAAATCGCCCAGCCCCGCTTGCACCGGGGCCGCGATGGCGTAGACCGCACCCCAACCCAGAATGGCTTTCGGGTTGGTCAGATGAATCAGCGCGCCCTTGGTGAACACGTTGGACGCAGCACCACTATGGGCCTTTGCCGGGGCCATGTCCTTGACCGACAAGGCCGACCGCAGGGATTTGACGGCAAGGTAAATCAGGTAGCCCGCGCCGATATAGCGCATCGCCTCAAACAGCCAGGCATGGCCCAGCATCAACGCGCCCATCCCCAAGGCCGCGGCCAGCCCCCAGAAGGCGGAGCCCGCGAGGATGCCGCAGGCAAAGATCAGACCCAGCCGCCGCCCCGACGCCATGGATGTGCTGGCAATACCCAAGGTCGCAGGCCCAGGACTGCCGCCGCCGATGATCCAGGCGAGCCAAAGCAGCGCAAGCTCGTAGCCGGTCATGCCCGCGCCGCATCCATCAGGCGGCGCATTTCTGCAATGGCAGGGGTCAGCCCGCGAAAGATCGCCTCGCCAATCAGGAAATGCCCGATATTTAGCTCCATCACCTCAGGCAAGGCGGCAATGGGTTGGACCGTGTCATAGGTCAGCCCGTGGCCTGCATGCACCTCCAGCCCCAGGTCATGGGCGAATGCAGCCATCGCGGTCAGTTTCTCAAGCTCGGCGGCGCGGGTGGCCATGTCCCCGTCAGCATGGGCATCGCAATAGGCGCCGGTATGCAGCTCGATCACCTGAGCGCCGATGCGGTGCGCGGCCTCGATCTGCCTCTGGTCAGCGGCAATAAAGATCGACACGCGGCAACCTGCATCGCGCAGGGGCGCGATGTAATGGGCGAGATGGTTTTCCTCCCGCGCGACCTCAAGCCCGCCTTCGGTTGTCCGCTCCTCCCGCTTTTCGGGGACAATGCACACGGCATGGGGTCTATGACGCAGGGCGATTTTCTGCATCTCTTCCGTCGCGGCCATCTCGAAATTCAGCGGCACGCTCAACGCCTCCATCAGCGCCTCAATATCGGCGTCGCCAATGTGTCGTCTGTCCTCGCGCAGATGCGCGGTGATGCCGTCCGCGCCTGCTTCTTCGGCCAGTTTCGCAGCGCGCACCGGGTCCGGCACGGCCCCGCCCCGCGCATTTCTTACTGTTGCGACGTGGTCGATATTGACGCCCAGGCGCAAGCCATCGGTGGCAGCCATCGCGCGTTCCTTCATGCAAAGCTTCTTTAGTCACATAAAGGCATGCACATCCGGCAGACGCAATCAGGCTTGGCTGGGGCAGGCACCCGAAAATGGTCGGAGCGGCAAGCAGCCTAGGGTTTGGTCGCCGATTTCTCCGCCGCTTTGGCGGCTTTCTTGACTTTATGCTCTTCCCATTTGGCGCGCAGGCGGCCCTTGCGGCGGTTCTGGTAGGCGGTGATCAGCGGGAAGGAGAGGTAGTAAAAGATGACGCCCATAATCACGCCCGGGATCAACCCGCCGACAAGGTAGGGCAAAAACACCTCGTCATAGAAGCTTGATAGCCTGCGCCAATCGGCCATATCATCGGTGAACATGGCGACGAAATTGTCTTTAAGGTCGCGCCAGGCACCGGCGAAACGCTTGCCAATATGCATGTTCTCTTCGAATTCGGTCCCCAGCAGGAAATGCCCGGTTTTCAGGGAAACCACGCCAATCGGCAGGTAGGTCAGCGGGTTGCCGAAGAAGGTCGCCATAAGGGCGGCAAGGATGTTGCCGCGCATCACCTTGGCCAAGCCCGCCGCAATGAAGAAGTGGAAGCCGTAGAACGGGGTGAAGGTCGTAAAGACGCCCGCAAATATCCCGCGGGAGATGCGGCGAGGACTGTCTGGCAGCCGCCGGACCCGGTGTTTGACATAGCGCGCGGCCCGACCCCAACCGCCTTGCGGCCAGAGCAAGTGCAAGACCCACAAGGCCCAGCTTTTCGGTGTTCGGCGCTTAAAGACCAACTCTTCCTCTGTCTCTCTTTATCTTGGCCCCAATGGTGGCGGGAGGCCCCTACTGTTTACCGCGCGAATACGGCAGAAATTTTACGGTGCGCGGCCCAAATCGCGATGACGCTCCAGCGACGCGACATCGCTGTCAGCGTCAATGGCGGTCATGACACCATGCAGATGCTCTGCATCGCGCACATTCACATCCACCAGAATGCGGAAGTAGTCCGGTTTCCGGTCGATGAAATGCAGATCCGAAATATTCGCCTTCTGCTCCCCTATCAGGGTACATATACGCCCCAATACGCCAAAAGCATTACCAATTGTTGCATTCAAGGTTACCGGATGCTCGGCAGGGTGCTGGCCGTCATGCCAGTAGAGGTCAATCCAGCGGTCGGGCTCATCCTCAAGGGTGGCCAGCGCCTCGCAGGCGATGGCGTGGATATTGACGCCCTCCCCCTTGTGGGAGATGCCTACGATCCGTTCCCCCGGGACAGGTTGGCAGCATTGCGCGCGCTTCACCGTGGCACCCGCCGGCAGACCAGCGACGGCGCGGTTCGGATCGACATTGGGTTGCTTCATGTCGGCGAGCTTGGGGTAGATCGCCTGCACCACCTCCCGCGCGGAGATCTCAGTCGATCCCACAAATTCCAACAGCTGGGCCGCGTCCTGCAGGCTCAGGGCCTTGGCGGCGGTCTCCAACGCCTTGTCGGTCGCCTTCTTGCCGATGTGTTCAAATGCGGCGCGGGTCAGTTCCCGACCGAGTTTGATGAACCGGTCGCGATGCTCCTCCCGCAGGGATTTGCGAATTGCGGCCTTGGCGCGGCCCGTCACGGCGATGTCGATCCAGGTCGGCTGCGGTTTCTGGCCCTCGGCGGTGATGATCTCCACCGATTGGCCATTTCTCAGCCGGGTCCACAGCGGCACGCGCAGCCCGTCCACCTTGGCGCCGACGCAGCTATGCCCGATGCGGGTGTGAATGGCGTAGGCGTAGTCCAGCGGCGTGGCCCCGCGCGGCAGCTTGATCACGTCCCCTTTGGGGGAGAAGCAGAAGACCTGATCGGAATACATCTCCAGCTTCACGTTTTCGAGGAACTCGTCATGATCCTCGTCATCCTCAGTGCCGAAACGTTCCGTCAGTTGGGTCACCCATTTCGACGGGTCGACGGCAAAGGGGTTTTGCACCCGCTCCCCGTCACGGTAGGACCAATGCGCGGCGACCCCGGTTTCCGCAACCTCGTGCATCTGCTGGGTGCGGATCTGCACCTCAACCCGTTTGCCGTCCCGGCCCGAGACCGTGGTATGGATCGACCGGTAGCCGTTTGACTTGGGCTGGGAGATATAATCCTTGAACCGCCCCGGCACCGACCGCCACCGACGGTGGATCGCGCCCAACACGCGGTAGCATTCATCCTCGGAGCCGCAGATGACGCGGAAACCGTAAATATCCGACAGGCGGGAGAAGCCTTGCTTCTTCTCTTCCATCTTGCGCCAGATCGAATGGGGCTTCTTGGCCCGGCCGGAAACCCGCGCCTCGATCCCTGCGCTAAACAGCTCGGTCCGGATGTCATCGGTGATCTTCGGCACCACATTGCCGGTCTCTTTTTGCAACGTGATGAACCGGCGGATGATGGAGGCGCGAGCATCGGGGTTCAGCACCCGGAAGGCGAGGTCTTCCAGCTCCTCCCGCATCCAGTGCATCCCCATGCGGCCCGCCAGCGGCGCGTAGATATCCATCGTCTCGCGCGCTTTCTGCACCTGCTTTTCGGGCTTCATATGCCGGATGGTGCGCATGTTATGCAGCCGGTCGGCGAGCTTGACGAGGATCACCCGCAGGTCCTTCGACATGGCCATGAACAGCTTGCGAAAATTTTCCGCCTGTTTGGTCTCGGTCGAGGAGAGCTGCAGATTGGTCAGCTTGGTCACGCCGTCGACAAGTTCCGCAATCTCGTCACCAAACTGTTCGGCAATATCGCTGTAAGAGGCGCGGGTATCCTCCACCGTGTCATGCAAAAGCGCTGTGACAATCGTGGCGTCGTCCAGCCGCTGCTCCGTCAGCAGGGCGGCAACCTCGATCGGGTGGGTGAAATAGGGGTCGCCGGAATGGCGCGTCTGCCCTTCATGCATACGGCCGCCAAATTCATAGGCGGCCGTGATCAAGGCTTCGTTGGTTTTCGGGTTGTAGGTGCGGATCAGCTTGATCAGGTCGGTCGCGTCAAGCATGGTCGGCAACGGCCCCTACAGCCCAGGTAAGGCGCGTTACTTGGCCTCTTGGGCTTCCATCAAGGCGCGCAGCAGTTTTTCTTCGGACATGTCGTCCTCCGCAGGTTTGTCCTGCTCGACCCCCATAAGAAGCGCCATTGCGTCCTCTTCTGGTTCATCCACCTCGATCTGAGTCTGGTTACTTTCGATCATCCGCTCGCGCAGGTCTTCGGCGGATTGCGTTTCCTCTGCAATCTCGCGCAGCGATACGACGGGATTCTTGTCATTGTCGCGGTCAACCGTCAGCGGCGAGCCTGCAGCAATCTCGCGGGCGCGATGCGATGCGAGCATCACCAGGTCAAAACGGTTTGGCACTTTATCGACGCAGTCTTCTACGGTCACGCGGGCCATATCGGGCTCTCCAGACTAGCTGAGTGAATATCAAGGGCTTCAGATAGGACGGATTTAGCGGGTTTACAAGCCAAAAGCCCCTATTCTTTGGGCTCCGGCAGCGGCTCAAGGGCAGCCCTGTCAGCGGTCGGAAGCGCCTCAAGAAGAGTGGCCGCGGTTTTGCCAAACACAGGATGGTGCCAGTCTGGGGCGATATCGCAAAGCGGTTGCAGCACGAAAGCCCGGTCTTGCAGGCGCGGATGCGGCAGGATCAGCCCCTCCGGCGCGCGTTTAATCTGTTCCTCCAACGGCAGGCTGAGCCATTGCTGAAAAGTATCAATATCAGGATGTACCGCGCTGCCGGACGCCGTGTCATAGGCTATAAGATCAAGGTCGATGGTCCGGGCGGCCCAACGGGTTTTGCGGGTCCGCCCCATGGCGCGCTCGATCTTGTGAAGCTGCGCGAGCAGGTCCAGCGGTAACAGCGTCGTTTCCAGCCGGGCCACCGCATTGACGAAGTCAGGGCCGCTGCCCGCGGGGAAAGCGGGGCTGGCATAAAACCTACTAGTTTCACGAAGTTTTAAGGCGTCATCCGTTAACCAATTTAGCGCCTCGCGTAAGGTTGATTTCGGCGGACCAAAAGGTGACGTTACGTTAGATCCGAGCGCTAAGTAGGCTGTATTATACTTAATTTCCAACGTCATGGGTTGCGGCATACCTCAATACGCTTACATTCGCTACAGCTTTGCTGGCTCCACCACTCACAACTCACGGTTCAATTTGGCAAAGCCATACTGAGAAGGATAATTAATGTTCTACAAAGACGAGCGGCTTGCGCTGTTTATTGACGGCAGCAATTTATACGCTGCCGCCAAGTCTTTGGGGTTTGATATTGACTACAAGCTCCTGAGGCATGAATTCATGCGTCGCGGCAAATTGTTGCGTGCGTTTTACTACACAGCTCTGCTGGAGAATGACGACTATTCGCCGATCCGTCCCCTGGTCGACTGGTTAAACTATAATGGTTTTACCATGGTGACCAAACCCGCCAAGGAATATATCGACCGCGACGGGCGCCGGAAGGTCAAAGGCAACATGGACATCGAACTGACCGTCGATGCCATGGAGCTGGCACCTCATGTCGACCACATCGTTCTTTTCTCGGGCGACGGTGACTTCCGCCCGCTGCTTGAATCGATCCAGCGCAAAGGCGTGCGTGTGTCGGTCGTATCTACGATCCGCTCCAGTCCGCCGATGATCTCGGACGAACTGCGCCGACAGGCTGACAACTTCATCGAATTGGACGAGCTGCGCGACGTGATCGGCCGCCCGCCCCGTGAAGAGCCGTCCTACGCGCCGCGGGAAACAGAATCGGCTGAATAACGGCAGAAGCAAACTGCCTCGATGGAACCGATTCAATAAGGCCGGGTATCACCCGGCCTTTTTTGCTTGGCAACGGCGGCACGCGGCTTGCGTCCCCTACCCGCCAGAACGCCCTTTTCGCGCTGGACGCGGTGACCGCAAGACCGTAATTTCTGCCCATGCAGGAGCTCAACCCCATGACCAAGCCCGATCTGACGCTGTACCTCGCCGCCCCGCGCGGCTTTTGCGCCGGCGTCGACCGCGCAATCAAGATCGTTGAAATGGCGCTCGAAAAATGGGGCGCGCCGGTCTACGTGCGCCATGAGATCGTCCATAACAAATACGTTGTGGACGGGCTGCGCGATAAGGGCGCGGTCTTTGTCGAGGAGCTGGACGATTGCCCCAACGACCGCCCCGTCATCTTTTCTGCCCATGGCGTGCCGAAAGCCGTGCCCGCCGCCGCTGCCAAGCGCGAGATGATCTACGTTGATGCCACCTGCCCGCTGGTCTCCAAAGTGCATATCGAGGCGGCCCGGCATTATGAAAACGGCCTTCAAATGGTGATGATCGGCCATGATGGCCACCCCGAGACCGTCGGCACCATGGGGCAGTTGCCACCGGGCGAGGTGCTTCTGGTTGAAACGCCGCAGGACGTGGTCACCCTCGCCCCGCGCGACCCTGACAGGCTGGCCTTTATCACGCAGACCACCCTTTCTGTCGATGATACCGCTGATATCGTTGCCGCCTTGCAGGCTCGGTTTCCCACCATCGTGGGGCCGCATAAGGAGGATATTTGCTACGCCACCACCAACCGGCAGGAGGCCGTCAAAGCGATGGCCGCGAAAACCGACGCGATGCTTGTGATCGGGGCGCCCAACTCGTCAAATTCGAAACGCCTGGTCGAGGTGGGTGCCAAGGCCGGATGCAGCTACGCGCAACTGGTCCAACGCGCGGCGGAAATTGACTGGCGCGCGTTAGAGGGTATCGACAGCATCGGGATCACCGCCGGTGCCTCCGCCCCGGAAGTTCTGATCGAAGAGGTGATCGACGCGTTCCGCGCACGGTTCAACGTGCAGATGGAAATGGTCGAGACCGCCGTCGAGAATGTCGAATTCAAGGTGCCGCGGGTTCTGCGCGAACCGGCCTAGGTCCTACAACCTAAGCCGCATCACAGCAATCAGAACGACGTTTATAAAAAAGTGATGCCGGCAAAACTGCCGGCATCGTCCATGAGTGGTAGCGAGTTGGTGTCAGGTCAGAAGCCGGCTTCGAGCGTTTTGCCTTCATCGCTGCGCAGCGCATCGCGGAAAGCGGCGCGAATGGTTTCAATCTGGGCAGGGCTCAGCCCTTCATTCGGGTCAAAAATGGCAATAGGCTCTTCGTTGAGCGCCAGCTGGACCGCAGAATTTTCTTCGTAGGCGCGCTTGATCATCGCCAGCTCAGCAGGGCTGAAAGCCTCATTGGCGTCATAGAAGGCGGGCCCTGAGCCAGCGGTCGCAGCGGTTGCCACAAACAGGGAGGCGGCCAGAACGGCAAGTGTCTTTTGCATTGGGTCCTCTTGTGTTTTAACTCTTGAGATGTCCGAGCGCCCGCAATCCGAGAACTCTGAGACAGGTCAATGACGATGTAACATGGGAATTTCGGGGCGGTGCTGCGGTGCATTTAAGGCCGATTGTCGCTAAATATAGAACAAACCGTTATTCATTTCGGCACGCCAAGAGGCTGCTGCGTTTTGTGCCCCGCGCGCGTGACATCACCGCTGAGCGTGATAGCTCTGCGTCAAAGAAACGACGGAGGCCAACACGCATGACCCCGATACCCCGCCCCGCCCTTGCCATGGGTCTGGCCGGTTTGCTGCCCTTCCTTTGGGGCGCGGCCGGGCTGCTGGTTCCCGCTTTGTCGGACAGCACCGTCGCGCTTTTGGGGCAACGGTTCAACGCAGGCTTCATCCTGATCAGCTACGGCACCGTCATCATGTGCTTCATGTCCGGCGTTTTATGGGGATTCGCGACCGGGCAGGAACGGATGCTGCCTTATATCTTGTCCACTATTCCTGCGCTCTGGGCCTTCTTCGCCATTGGAGGCGGCGAGCAACAGGCTACCTCAGCCGTGCTGGTGGGTTTCATCCTTGTCTTCCTCTTCGACCTCCAGTTCAGTAACTGGCGGCTGACACCGCCCTGGTGGCTCAAGCTACGCGCCCTCCTAACAGGGGTCGTCGCCCTGTGCCTCATTATCGGATTAACAGTATGAGCGACGAAAAAACGATTGGCGTCTATGACGCGCAGGCAACCAAATACGTCAAGCTGGTCAGCCGGCCAGAACCAGATCAGGATCTTCGCGCTTTCATGGATGCGGTCCCGGCCGGCGGGCGGGTTCTGGATTTTGGCTGCGGACCCGGCAACTCCGCTGCGATGATGCGTGATTCAGGGTTTGTCGTCGATGCCATGGACGGCTCAGCCGAGATGGTGCGCGTTGCGGCTGAGACCTTCGGCATTACGGTCCAACACGCCACGTTTGACACGCTGGATGCCTCCGGTATCTATGACGGGATATGGGCCAATTTCTCGCTGCTCCACGCGCCCAAGGCCGAGCTTGACGACCACCTCACCCGCATCCACAAGGCCCTGAAACTAGGCGGGGTGTTTCACATCGGCACCAAGCTCGGCACCGGAGAAGAACGTGACAAAATCGGCAGGCTTTACAGCTACTACCAAGAGGACGAATTGTTGGGCCACCTGATAAAAGTCGGTTTTACCCCGCGCACCACCCGCTATGGCCGCGACAAGGGGCTCAGCGGTGAGATGGCCGATTTCATCATCGTGCTCAGCGATGCCTGAGCTGTTTGCCTATACGGACGGTGCATGTTCTGGAAATCCCGGACCGGGCGGCTGGGGTGCCTTGCTGGTCGCGCGCGACGGCGACGCCGTAGTGAAGGAGCGCGAGCTGTCAGGCGGGGAGCCGCTGACAACCAATAACCGCATGGAGCTTCTGGCCGCCATCAATGCCCTTGAGGCACTGGAGCGGCCCTGCACCCTAACTGTCATCACCGATAGCGTCTATGTCAAAGACGGGATCACCAAGTGGATCTATGGCTGGAAAAGCAAAGGCTGGAAGAAGAAGGGCGGGGAGATCAAGAATATCGAGCTTTGGAAACGGCTCGACGCGGCCCGCGACCGGCACGAGGTGACGTGGGAATGGGTGAAGGGCCATGCGGGCCACCCCGAAAATGAGCGCGCTGATGAGCTGGCCCGCGCGGGGATGGCACCCTTCAAGCCGTAGAAGCGCGCCGCTACTTCCGGTAATGCGTGGGCACAAGAAAAAGCGCGCCTATAGCGCTGATGATCGCATCAAGACCAGGGGAGCCGAAGCTGAGCCCGAACATTATCCGCACCATGAAAAACAGCACCGTGCCGCCGAGCGCTATGATGATCGAAGGCAGATAGCCGTTATTGGTGAAGCCCGACTTCTCGGAAGCATAGCCCACGATGCCCGCGATCATCAACGCCCCAAAAAATGCAAAGAACCCCATATGCCCCTACCCCAGCCGGTCCGGCAACGTGTTGCCCGCTAAAAACTCTTCCGCGGTGACCGCTGATTTGCCGGCCCGCTGTGCGCGGGTGACCTCAACCGCGCCGGCTCCGCAGGCGATGGTGAAGCCCTCCATAACCTGACCCGGCGCGCCCGGCTGCCCTGCGGCCTGGGCCACGCGACTGCCCATCAGCTTCACCCGCACATCGTCCATATGGCACCACGCGCCTGGAAAGGGCGACAGCCCGCGTATCTGTCGGTCAATCTCTGTGGCGGGCTGGTTCCAATCAATCCGGGCCTCGGCCTTGTCGATTTTGGCGGCATAGGTCACGCCATCACTGGGCTGTGGTTCGGGCGTCAGGCCAGGCAATTCGGCAAGCGTGCCCGTGATCAGCCGCGCGCCAAGCCCAGACAGACGATCATGTAGACCGCCGGTGACTTCCTCTGCGCCAATGGCAAGGTCCTCGCGCATCAGCACCGGACCGGTATCAAGCCCGGCCTCCATCTGCATGATGCAAACGCCTGAATGGGTGTCGCCCGCCATGATCGCGCGGTGAATGGGCGCCGCCCCTCGCCAGCGCGGCAATAGGGAGGCGTGGATGTTCAAGCAGCCATGCACTGGCGCGTCCAGCACAGGTTGCGGCAAGAGCAGCCCGTAAGCCACGACTACCGCGATATCCGCTTCAAGCGCGGCGAACTCCGCCTGAATATCGGGTTGCTTCAGGCTGATGGGGTGGTGGACGGATAGTCCCAACCCCTCCGCCCTGACCTGAACCGGCGAAGCGCGCAATTTTTTGCCCCGACCCGCAGGGCGCGGCGGTTGGGTGTAGACGGCGCAAATCTCGTGGCCCGCCGCCACCAAAGCATCAAGCGCGGCAACCGAGAATTCCGGCGTCCCCATGAACACGACCTTCATAGTCGTGCGCTCCCATATTTCAGGACTTTTCCCACCAAGGTCATACGGCCTTCTTCAATGCTTTCTTGATCAGCATATCGCGTTTCACCTTGCTGAGGTGGTCAAAGAACATTTTGCCGTTCAGATGGTCAATCTGATGCTGGACGGACGTGGCCCACAGCCCCACGAAATCGCGTTCCTCCGCCTTACCTTGAGCGTTCAGGAACCTCACCGTCACCGCGCGGGGCCGCTCGATCTTGGCCCAGACACCAGGCAGGTTCGGGCTGCCTTCCTCGTGGCTGCGCATCTGAGCGGAGCTGTGCAGGATTTCCGGATTGGCCATCCACACCGCCTGCCCACGGGCCTCCGACGCATCGACGACTGCAAGCCGTTGCATCACCCCAAGCTGCACAGCGGCCAAGCCGACGCCGGGCATGGCGTCCATGCAAAGCGTCATCTCCTCCCACAGGGCGCGGGTCTCGTCCGTCACTTGGGCCACCGGGGCGGCCACGCTGCGCAACCGCTTGTCGGGCCACATCACATAGGGCCTCATGCGGCGGCCTCGTGGTCCAGTATCAGCCGGCCATCCAGATGGTCACACTCGTGGCAGATGCAAGCGGCGGCAAAACCGTCAAAAGCACCACGCCGCTGCACGCCTGTCTCATCCAGCCACATCACCGTAATCTCGGCAGGGCGGGCGACGCGCATGGGCATGTCGGGAATGGATAGGCAGCCTTCCTCGTTGACCTGTTGTTCGGCGCTGGCCGACAGTATTTCGGGGTTGATAAAGACCGCCGGGTCAGGCGCGCCCTGTTTCCATGCCGTGTCCATCACAAAAACACGCTGCACCACCCCGATCTGCGGGGCAGCAAGGCCACGGCCCGACGCGTCATACATGCTGTCAAAAAGATCGCTGACCAGCCCTCGCACCGCATCATCAACCGCCAGCACCGGCTGGCAAAGCAGGCGCAACCGGGGGTCCGGATGCAGCAGGATCCGCCGGATCAAGCCCGCGCCCGTTCGCGTTTCAGCTTCACCATCTTGCGGGTGATCATCTGCCGCTTTAGCGGTTTGAGATAGTCTATGAACAGCTTGCCGTCCAAATGGTCGATCTCATGTTGCACGCAAGTGGCCCAAAGCCCGTCAAAGGTCTCACGATGCGCGTTGCCGTTTTCGTCCATCCAGCTGACGGTCACCTCTGCCGGGCGGGTCACGTCCGCATATTGGTCGGGCAGCGACAGGCACCCTTCTTCATAGACGTTTTGCTCGTCCGAGCTTTCGATGACCTCGGGGTTGATCATGATCAGCGGGCGCGGGGTGGCGCCTTCCTCCTTGATGCAGTCAACCGCGACCATCCGGGTCAGGACCCCAACCTGCGGCGCGGCGATGCCGATGCCCGGCGCGTCGTACATCGTCTCCAGCATGTTGGCGGCAAGCGCGCGTAGCGCGTCAGAACTGTCCTCGACAGCGGCGGACACCTTTTTCAGACGCGGGTCAGGATGGATCAAAATCGGCAATTTCATGGGGCTTGAGATAGCGGTTTACCCCGCAAGCGACAAGTGGCCGCACGCCATTGTCGTCTCACCTCCGGACGCTCTGCGCCTACGGCACCGGGCCGCCAAAGTCTTTTCGCCCTTGAACCCCGACCGCAGCGGCGCAAATGTCGGGGCAAAGGAGAGGCCTGATATGAATTTTGACACCCCCCCCGACCGCCGAGGGACGCATTGCGTGAAATGGGACCGGATGGAGGCGATCTACGGCGTCCCCGCCGATGAAGGCATTTCCATGTGGGTTGCGGATATGGAGTTCGAAGCCGCCCCCGTCATCAAACGCGCTGTGCAGGACATGGTCGATCACGGCGTATACGGCTATTTCGGGGATGAAAGCGCCTATCATGCGGCCATCTGCTGGTGGATGGCGAACCGCCATGGCTGGACCGTCGACCCGGCTGCAATCTTCACCACCCACGGGCTGGTCAACGGGACCGCCATGTGTGTTGACGCCTTCACCAAGCCAGGTGACGGCGTGGTGCTGTTTACCCCCGTCTATCACGCCTTTGCCCGCGTTATCACCTCCGCCAAACGGCAGGTTGTCGAATGCGAGATGACCCTTGAGGACGGCCGCTACACCATGGATTTTGACCGCTATGACGCGCAAATGACCGGATCTGAGACAATGCTGATCCTGTGCTCGCCGCATAACCCCGGCGGGCGCGTCTGGTCACGGGCGGAGCTTGAGGGCGTTGCGGCCTTCGCCAAGCGGCACAACCTGATCCTGGTGTCTGACGAAATCCACCACGACCTGGTCTTTGACGGCCATACCCATGTCCCAATGGCGAAAATTGACGGTATCGCGGACCGGCTGGTGATGATGACGGCGACCACCAAGACTTTCAACATCGCAGGCTCCCATACCGGCAATGTCATCATACACGACCCGACGCTGCGCGCGCGTTTCGCCGCCCGCATGGCCGCCCTGGGGATGAGCCCCAACAGCTTCGGGCTGTTTATGACCACGGCCGCCTACTCGCCCGAAGGGGCGGAATGGGTGGATGCCTGCCTGAGCTATATCGACGAGAACCGGCGCATCTTTGACGCAGGGATCAACGCGATACCGGGGCTCGCCTCCATGCCATTGGAGGCCACCTATCTGGCCTGGGTCGATTTCTCCGGCACCGGGATGGCAATGCAGGAATTCACCGACCGGGTGGCGCGGGACGCCAAAATCGCGGTCAATGCAGGGCCCACTTTCGGCAAAGGCGGCGCGGATTTCCTGCGTTTCAACATTGCCGCCCCCCGGTCGCAGGTCGAGGATGCGGTGGCCCGCATGGCGCGCGCCTTCGGGGATTTGCAATAGCGGCGTCAAAGCCAGACGGCCTTCCTGTCGGTTTCGAGACCCTGCCAGCAAAGCCATCGCGAAAGGGTTAGCCTGCCCGCGGGAAGTAGCCGTAGTTATGTTTCCAATGCCGCAGCGCAGCGCTTGAACTATCGCGCGCAGCAATATAACGAAATGATAGCTGAATATGAAACATCCTTACGTCGAAAGTCCCTGTCCATGAGCTTCCGCCTGCAACCCACACCACCAGCCCGCCCGAACCGCTGCCAGCTCTTTGGCCCCGGATCCCGTACCGCGCTGTTTGAAAAGATGGCCGCCTCCGCGGCCGACGTTATCAATCTCGATCTTGAGGACTCGGTCGCGCCCTCCGACAAGGATCAGGCGCGCAAAAACATCATCGAGGCTATCAATGACGTCGATTGGGGCAACAAGCATCTGTCCGTCCGCATCAACGGGCTGGACACGCCCTACTGGTACCGCGATGTCGTCAATATTTTGGAACAGGCCGGTGACCGTATTGACCAGATCATGATCCCGAAGGTCGGCTGCGCAGGCGACATTTACGCGGTCGATGCGCTCGTCACTGCTGTTGAGGCCGCCAAGGCCCGCAGCAAGCCGATCGCTCTGGAAGTGATCATCGAAAGTGCCGCCGGCATAGCCCATGTGGAAGAGATCGCCGCCGCCTCCCCCCGCCTGCAAGCCATGAGCCTCGGCGCCGCGGATTTCGCAGCCTCCATGGGCATGCAGACAACAGGGATCGGCGGCACGCAGGAAAACTACTACATGACGCGCGAGGGCGCCCAGTATTGGTCAGATCCCTGGCATTGGGCGCAGGCTGCCATTGTCGCCGCCTGCCGCACTCACGGCGTGCTGCCGGTCGACGGGCCGTTTGGTGATTTCTCCGATGATGAGGGCTTTCGCGCTCAGGCCCGCCGCTCGGCCACGCTTGGCATGGTTGGCAAATGGGCGATCCACCCCAAGCAGATCGCGCTGGCCAACGAGGTCTTCACCCCGTCGGAAGATCAGGTCAGCGAGGCGCGCGATATCCTTGCCGCCATGGCCGATGCCAAGGCCAAGGGCGAAGGCGCGACCGTCTATAAGGGCAGGTTGGTCGATATCGCCTCGATCAAACAGGCCGAGGTCATTGTGAAACAATACGAAATGATCACCGGCGGCTGATTTCATCTTCATTGCTTCAAGAATATCCTGGAGGGGTCCGGGGAGGCAGCGCCACCCCTGCGTGTTGCCTAGACAAAGCTCGACGGGCAAGCACCCATACAGCTTTGGTTGTAACATCGCAGCGAACAGGCCATATAAACCCCAGCATTTTCCAGGAGGGGCCCGATGACCAACTACCTCGATTTTGAAAAACCGCTCGCCGATATTGAAGGCAAGGCGGAAGAACTGCGCGCCATGGCGCGCCAGAACGAGGATATGGATGTCGAGAAGGAGGCCTCCGCGCTGGATGAAAAGGCCATCAAGCTCATGGCCGATCTCTACAAGGACCTCACCCCCTGGCGGAAATGCCAGGTTGCCCGCCATCCGGAGCGGCCGCATTGCAAGGACTATGTCGAAGCGCTGTTTGACGAATACACGCCGCTGGCAGGTGACAGGAATTTTGCCGATGACCACGCTGTCATGGGCGGGCTGGCGCGACTGAACGGGGTGCCGGTCATGGTGATTGGCCACGAGAAGGGGCACAACACCAAGACCCGGATCGAGCGTAATTTTGGCATGGCCCGCCCCGAGGGCTACCGCAAGGCGATCCGGCTGATGGATCTGGCCGACCGGTTCGGTTTGCCGGTCATCACCCTAGTCGACACGCCCGGCGCGTACCCGGGCAAGGGCGCAGAGGAGCGCGGCCAATCGGAGGCGATCGCGCGCTCCACCCAGAAATGTCTGGAAATTGGCGTGCCGCTGATTTCCGTCATCATTGGCGAAGGTGGCTCTGGCGGGGCGGTCGCCTTTGCGACGGCCAATAAGGTCGCGATGCTGGAACATTCGATCTACTCGGTCATCTCGCCGGAGGGCTGCGCATCGATCCTGTGGAAAGATGCCGAAAAAATGCGCGAGGCTGCCGAGGCCCTGCGCCTCACCGCCCAAGACCTCAAGAAGCTAGGTGTCTGCGACGAAGTCATCCCCGAACCCGTAGGTGGCGCGCAACGGGCGCAGGCCGATGTGATCGAGGCCGTCGGCGAACGGATATCAGGCATGCTTGCGCAGCTATCCAAGATGGACGGCGCGACGTTGATAAAGGAACGGCGTCGCAAATATCTCGAACTGGGCAGCACCGGCCTGGCAGCCTGAACCGGGTCGGTCAGGCAACCAGAAAATTCGCCACCTCGCAATCAAAGAGTTGAATGATACGGCTTGAACGGATGGCAGTTTCGGCGCTCCTATCCGTTCAACGCTTGCTGTATGGCGCTTAGACGTGTGGGAGTTCAGCGCTTGGCCTATCTAATCCCTAGGTGCCTGCAGCAGCCTGAACCGTGATCTTCCAGTTGCCAGAGCCAGCTTGGTCATCCTGTGCCAGCAGGTACTTCGTCTTGTTATAGGTGACCAAGTCCTCGATATAGAAATGGCCGGAATTCTTTTCATAAAAGTGGACATAGCCAACGCGATCTGGCGAGTCTTCGTGGAAGTTTTCGCTCGCCCAGAAGTATATGCCCAGTTTGCTATCACTGGCCAGGCATTCCAGTGAGTCACTGGTGTTGCAGGTAACGCTGGCACTCACTGTCCCAGAGTCGATCTTTTCTGGAAAATTTACTGCTTTCAGACAGTTCTTGTAGGTCTTCTTGGTATCACCACTACCTTTATAATAGTAATCTGTGACGTAAAGCAGAAAGCTATCCTTGCCGTTATTCAATGATTTCGACACGCTAAGTTTACAATCGAGAGCGGCCATTTTTCTAATCCTAAATAGATCCGATAATCCGTTATTGGGCATCGGACCTGAAACCCTAAGGGCATCGAAGCAAAATCTCCTAATGATTTCCGTCTGGCCTACAATGGACCTCGCGGCTGTCGCCTTGGGCAGCACCAGCGGTACAGTCAAACTAAGACTTGGCGTCAACCCGTTTACGGTAAACCAACATCTGGGTCGCCGATAACGGGGTCAATACACCTATTCGGTACATTAACCTGTTGAGCCAAAGCAACCCGGAGCGTACCGGTCCCGAAAGCTTACGCTGGAACTCCGAGAATTCGGCAGTCTGTCTGACTACCGGCTCAAAGCCCAAACTCCGCATGCGCTTATCAAGCGCGTCCAAATCAAAACGCATTACCCAAAGGCGTTCGTCATTAAGTTCATACCAGACACCTGTCCCAAGCAGACCATCCTCCATCTCCTTGAAAGGTTTGCCCAACAGTTTCCGTGCAGCTTTCTCAAGCCTGAAATCAAGGGATTTATTGGACAGGATTTGCAGACCGAGGCTGCCACCCGGGGCAACGACGGAGGCCAAATTTTCGACCACATCATCGACCTCAGGTATGTGTATGATCACACCCCACGAAAATACAAATTGGTACTGCCGGTCCAATGACAGTTTCGTCAGATCGCCGTGCATGAAGTTTATTTTTTCGCTCAGTCCTGCCGCCGCAACGCGGCGCTCCGCATGCCTTAGCATTGTAGGGGAGACATCAACGCTATCCACTTCGCAACCATAGCGCGCCGCCCTAATCGAGTGCACCCCAGGACCACAGCCCGCATCAAGAACTCTGTCCGCTTCGCCAGCACCCATTGCTTGCAAGAGCCACGGGATAGCTTTGTCATAGTAGCTTTCGGCTATTGGATGGTAGTAATCATCATCCCAATCCTGAACCGTGGCATCCCTATCAAACACGGACTGGTGACCGCTTTTTTCTTCATCAATACTAGGCATAATCATTCCCGTTTAAAACTGGCTTGCATCTTATCCAAAACCTTGGGTTTTGTCGCCCGTCATCTATCTTTTGCCTCAAAGTTGTTCTGGCGGCACCCGTCTCACCACATCGTTTTCGCCGCCCTGGCGCCCCAGACCGCGTCGTATTCCCCACCGTCAATCTGGCCGTGTGTCATTTCCCTCAGCATGTCGCCCACGCTTGGCAGGTCTGCGGGTGCGTCTCGTTCAGCCCAGGTTTCTGCCCGGATCAGCGCGCGGGCGCATTGGCTGTAGATTTCGCCTATCCTGACCAAAATGACGGAGCGCGGATTAGCCCCGCTCTGTTCAAAGGACGCCAGCAGCTTAGGTGTCACGCTTACCCGCGCCCGTCCGTTGACCCGCACCACATTATTCGACCCCGGCACCATGAACATGAGCGAGACCCGGCCACCCACGCCCGCATCATCAGCGACAATGTTGCGCAACGAGTCTATTCGGTTGTTCCCGCGCCAATCGGGCAGCGCGAGGGTTTGCGGATCCATTTCGCGCACCACCGGGCCACTATCACCGCGCGGGCTGGCATCCGTGCCTTCGGGTCCCACCGTGGTCACGATGCACAGGCGTGCCGCCATGATCCATGCGCGGTAGCAGGGTGTCATCTCGCGGGCGACCTTGACCAGCGATGCCTCGCCCGGCGTGCCGTAGAGGCTTTCAAGCTGGGCAATATCGGTGACGAAATCGCTCAAGCGGTCTCGGCCTCTTCCGGCGGCACAAAACCGGCTTCCTCCAGCAGCGCGTCCGAGGCTGTTTCCACCTCATGCTCAAGCCGGGCCAGAAAGGTCTCCTGGTCAAGGCCCGGGGGGATGGTGGGCAGGAACGTCACGACCGCCGTGCCGGGTTTGCGGTAAATACCATGGCGCGGCCAGAAGACCCCGGCATTGGTCGCAACCGGGATGCAATCAGTACCCATCTGCTCGTAAAGCACCGCGGTGCCAACCTTGTACGGACGCTTGACCCCTGGTGCGAGCCGCGTGCCTTGCGAATAAATCACCAGCTGACCAGGCAGGGCCTCGCCCCTCTTCACGTCGGCCAGCATTTTTGCAATCGCTTTACCGCGTTTGCCCCGGTTCACCGGAACGGACCCCAGACGGTAGGCGTATTGACCAAGTATGGGCGCGTAGAGCAACAGTTGCTTCATGATGAACTTGCCATGGGGGATTGCGTCAAAGATCATGATGATATCGAGGAAGGACTGGTGCTTGGCAGCGACGAGAACCTGGCCTTCGGGCGGGGTGCCGCGCACCTCGCATTTAAGATTGACCATCCAGCCGGCCAGCCATTTCACATAGCGGCAATAGGCGTGGCACGCCGCAACCGCACCATGCGGGCTGACAAGTGTCCAAGGCAAGTAAACGAGCGCGTAGACCGGCATCCCTGCATACATCACCACGATAAAAATCAGCGACCGCAGCCACTGGATTGCATATCCCATCTTGTCTTGCTCCTTGCACGCGGGGGCCTGTTCGGGGCGCAGGCCCTGCCCTGTTGCCCGACGATAGGAGCACCCGGCGGCCAGTTCCAGTGCCTTTCCAAACCGTCTTCAGGGGCGCCTTCGCTTCGTGAAACCGCCCGTACGTCAACAATTCGTCCGATCCGCGTCACAGTCTTGCCCAAACAGAAACAGAACTGCTTGGAATAGTGGCAACCAACGGGTAAGAGGGGCGAGAGTCTGAAAGGTCGGTCATCCACTCTGACCGGGATTAGGAACGAATATCAATGCGGCTGATCTGCCCGAACTGCGATGCCGAATACGAGGTCGAATTGGCCTTACTGCCCGAGGCCGGGCGGGACGTGCAATGCTCCAACTGCAACACGGTCTGGTTCCAGAAACCGGCGCTGGAAGAGGCCCTTCCCGAGCCGAAAAAGATCGCAACAGCCGCGCCCACAGGCGGCGACGGCCAGCGCCCGGCTACCGACCCTGACGCGTTGAATATTCTGCATGAGGAAGTGGCGCGAGAGAGCCAGGCCCGCCAGAACGACAACCGAAGCGGTCTTGAAACCCAGGGCGAGCTGGGGCTGGATACGGCAATGCCCGATGCGCCAGTCGCCACTGACGCGGTCGCGGATGAGCAATTGGAGGCAGGCGATGAAATCATGGGCGCCGCCGATGTCTCCCCCCGCGAAGAAGCGCCCAAGCGCGGCAGGCTGCCCGACATTGAAGAAATCAATTCGACGCTTGCCGACGCGCCTGAACCCGACCCGGAGGACTATGAGCTGGAGGTCGCCGCCCCGGCGCGCCGCAGCCGCTTCCGCACGGGCTTTGGCCTGATGTTGATGGCCACGGCTCTTCTGGTTATGGTCTATGCCCGCGCGCCCGAGCTGGCGACACGCTTCCCGCAAACCAAGCCATTGCTGGCCAGCTACGTGGTCTTTGTGGACCGGATGCGCGTCTCGCTGGACATGGGCGCTGAGGTATTGCTGACCAAGGTCAATGCTTTGACCGAACGGGTTGGATCCTGACCGGCGTCTCGTCGATCACCGACATCTACAAACTGGGCGCTACAGACTTTCTAAGAAAGTCTGGGTCCAATTTCTCGTCGAAAAATTGCGGTCCGCCTAGAACTGATCCAGCAACCGATTGAGATAGTCACGCTCGATCTCGGGGCGGTCCTGCTCGCCGGAGCGGCGGCGGATTTCGTCAAGCAGCTCTTTCGAACGACGCTGCGCTAGTTCCTCGCCCAACAGCTGCTCATCCGTGCCGATATTGCCATTCTGCCCTTGTTCACGCCCCAAGGGATCACGACCGCGTTGATTTCCGGCCTGCTGGCCATTCTCTGCGCCGGGCTGCCCCTGTTGCTGGTTTTCGGCCATCGCTTCGCCTAGATTGCGCAACCCGTCGCGCAGCGCGTCCATGGCATCGGACTGAGCGCCAAGCGCATCTGCGGTGCGGTCGTCGCGCAGCGCTCCTTCGGCACGGCCCATCGCGTCATCGGCGCGTTCCAGTGCATCACGCGCGGCCTCCCCAGCCTCGGTCCCGGCGCCGGGCAGTGGCTGGCTGCGCTGACGATTCAACTCATTGCGCAATTGCTGCTGGCGTTCGGCCAAGCTGTCACCGAGCTGAGCACCGCCGTCCTGCTGACCCTGACCCTGCCGTTGGCCGGGTTCCTGCCCTTCGCCGCCTTCACCCTGATTTTGCGCCTGACCTTCACCGCCGCCACCCTCATGGCTTTCGCCTCGGCCCTGGCCACCATTGCGTCCTTCATTGTCACCGCTTTCGCCGGCCTGCGCACCGGGGTTGAACTGTTCCTGCAGGTCGCGGAATGCCTCGTCACTAAGTCCTTGCTGATCCCGTAGGGTTTCCTGAATACCCTCCATCGCCTGCTCGCCGGGGCTTTGGCCGCCCTGACCCTGCTGGCCCTGGGTCACCTGCATGTTCTCCATCATTTCCATCAGCTGCTGCAAAAGCTCCTGCGCCTCGGCAGTGCGGCCCTCACGCATCAGCTCTTCAATTCGGTCGAGCATGTCCTGCAGGTCGTTCTGCGTCATCTGCTGCTGGTCGCCCTGTTGCTGCTGACCGGGTTCCTGCGGGTTCTGGGCGAGTTGCTCGATATACTCGCGCATCGCCTCAGACAGCTCTTGCATCAGCTCGGATATCTCGTCTTGCGTCGCGCCGTCTTCCATGGCCTGGTTCAGCCGTTCCTGCGCGCGCTGCAGCCGGGCCAGCGCGTCGGAAAGCCTGCCGTCCTCCAAAAGCGTCGCCGCCTCCCAGAGCATCTGCGCAATCTCGTCGCGTTTTTCTTCGCTCATGCCCCATTCGCTGTGCACATCCAGCCGGTCCAGGGCACGCCGGATTGTCAGATAGGCCGTCTCATTCGGGAAGAAGTCCTCGGGCTGGTAGGTGATGGTCCGCAGGATCTGGCTCACCCGATCTGCATTGAGCCGCGACCACAGCAGGTCGCGCCGCTGCTCGATCACGGCCGCCGCAATGGGCTGGAAAAAGCGCCGACCGGGCAGGACCGTTTCCACGACGGAGGTATCGCTTTCATTGCCGGCGGCATCCAAAACGTCGAGCGAAAAGCGGACCTGCAGGCCTGCCCAAGGATGTTGCGACATGTTCTCGACCAGCAGCTCGGTGAAATCGGCGCGGTCGCCGCTGATGGGCATGGGAAGGTCAAGGACCACGGCCTCCCTCGGTTCGGGATCGATTGTCAGCCCGTAGCGCCGGTCGACATTGACCAGATCAAGGATGATTGTCGTGCTGCCGGCGGTCACGCCGTAATCGTCCTGCGCGGCAAAAGGCAGGCGCAGTTCGCCATCTACATTGCGCTCAATCTCGCCGGCCAGGGCGACGGTCGGCGGCTGGTCGGCGCGGGCATTCACGGCCCAAAGCCGTTCCTCCACGGACAGCTCGCCGCTTTTGTTGACTTCGATGTTGAATGCCGACTGCGGCTCTTCAGGTTTTGGCGCGCCTGACAGGGTTTCCGACCAATCGATGGAACCGAGCTGACCGTATAGCCGCATCGTCACCTGACTACCGGTCGGCACCTCGAACGCATCGGCCCGAACGTCTGGCAGATAGATCGTGGGTTTGCCCGTGTACGCGGGCGGCTCCACCCAGGCTTCCCAGCTGGGGCCCGCAATGACGGCCTCACCTGGCGTACCGGGCAGCACCCCTTGGGGCGCGCCAAGCCGCAGGATGGAGCCGAAGATCACGGCGATCCCGAAAAGCAGGAGTGCGGCGTAGCGGAGGGCAAACGGGTCCCGGTCGGAGACCTGCAGGTCGGGGGAGACAGGTTTTGCACCCGCCAGTACCCGCTTGTTGCGCAGGATATGCGCCTCCCAAACGGTGCGGGAGGCCGCGTCGTCAGCCCCGATCGCCATGTCGTCAAATGTAGCCGTCAGTGGCCGCCCGGGCATGGATCGATCAAGCCGGTCAACCGCGTCGTCATGACTGACCCAGCTGAAATGACGCTTCACATACCACAGCCCGAAAGCAAAACCCGCCAGCAGCGCGACTGCGCCAAGCCAGAAGCCTTCCACGGGCACCTGCGTATGCCAGCCGAAAGACAGAATGACAAAAAACAGCAGCAGAACCGACCAGAGCGGCCAGAAGGCGCGCACGATCTGTTCGGCAATCATGCCAGCCCGCGTGATCCAGAGGGGGCGGCGCAGTTTGGACAGTTCGATCTTGCGGTCGTGCTCGTTCACTGCGGGGCTCCCTTTGGCGTGGCGGCTACAGCCATTCAGGAATGGTATCTCGATTTATCATTTCGTCAAAGCTTGGCCGGGCGCGAATGACAGCGAATTGATCCTTTTGGACCAAAACCTCCGGGATCATCGGGCGGGAGTTATATTCAGACGCCATCACCGCCCCATATGCCCCTGCCGAGCGGAAGGCGATCAGCTCCCCCGGTGCCATCGCCGCCATGTCGCGGCCCTTGGTAAAGGTGTCGCC
Organism: uncultured Litoreibacter sp.; assembly: GCA_938030665.1. Taxonomy (GTDB): domain Bacteria; phylum Pseudomonadota; class Alphaproteobacteria; order Rhodobacterales; family Rhodobacteraceae; genus Litoreibacter. The sequence continues at coordinate 26,398 of CALHHY010000059.1, forward strand.
CGATTCGCAAACGGGGCCGACCACGTCATAACGGGCAGGCTCAGCCCCCGGCGCGGGCTCGTTCAGTGGGATAATATCATGATGCGCGCCATACATGGCAGGGCGGATCAGGTCATTCATCGCCGCGTCCACGATCAAGAACTGCCGATCCTCCCCCTCCTTCACATAGATCACTTCGGAGACCAGCACCCCGGCATTGCCCGCAATTAACCGCCCCGGCTCAATCTCGATCTCGCAGCCCAGATGGCCGACTTCTTCGCGGATGACCTGCCCGAAATCGCGGGGCAGCGGGGGGTCGGCGTTGGACCGCTCATAGGGGATGCCGAGCCCGCCACCCAGATCAAGGCGGGAGATCTCATGCCCCTCAGCGCGCAGCTGCTCGGTCAGCTCGGCCACTTTTCGGAAAGCCAGCCGGAACGGGTCCAGATCGACCAACTGGCTGCCGATATGGACGTCGATGCCGATGACCTTCAGCCCTGGCAGCTTGGCGGCCTGTGCATAGACGGCGGAGGCGCGCGAAATCGGGATTCCAAACTTGTTCTCGGACTTACCCGTCGCGATCTTCTCATGGGTCTTCGCGTCCACGTCGGGGTTGACCCGGATGGTGACAGGCACCTCCGCGCCCAGCCTTGCGGCGACGCCTGACAGCCGCGCCATCTCTGGCTCGCTTTCAATGTTGAACTGACGGATGCCGCCTTCGATGGCCGTCTGCATCTCCTCCTCGGTCTTGCCGACGCCAGAGAACACAATGCGCTCCCCCGGGATGCCCGCGGCCCGCGCGCGGCGATATTCGCCGCCCGACACGACATCCATGCCCGCGCCAAGATCGCCCAGAAGCTTCAGCACAGCCTGGTTGGAATTGGCCTTCATCGCGTAGCAGACCAGATGCTCCATCCCGTCCAGCGCCTCGTCGAACAGCTTGTAGTGCCGGGTCAGGGTGGCGGCGGAATAGCAATAAAAAGGTGTGCCAACGGATGCCGCGATCTCGGCAAGCGGAACGTCTTCGGCGCAGAGCATGCCGTCGCGGTAAAGGAAATGGTCCATGATCTAGGCCTTTGAACGCAGGAAAAGATAAAGCGGCAGGCCGCAGCTGACGCCGATGCAGAAAGTCGCCGGGATCGCGACCAGGTTCACCCAAGCCCGGCGCTGCCATGTCTCGACAATCACCCAGAGGGTCAGCGTCACCGCCGCAACCGTCAGATCCCAGACCAGCCCGGAGGTCGCCGCGTTGACATGCCACGCCTCGACCATACCAGCCAGCGAGTAGCCGTTTTCGTTGAACCAAGCGATGAACCAGCTCATCGGGTGGATTGTCCCCCAGACAGCAAGCGCAAGGTAGATCAGTCGCATTTTGGACATGGTCGGGCTCCTTTGTGACCGTTTCATAGCGGTACGCAGGAGGGCGGTCACCGGATGGACTTAATGCAATTGGAATGCCGGGAAAACCCCGCCAAACGGCCATAAACAGGACATGATCCGTACCTAATCCCTCGTTCTTAACCATATTGGGGAGCATTCGGAAAATATGAGGACATTCTTTGCCTTTTCGGTGGCCTATGTGCTGGTCGCTATACTTGTTCTCTTTGTTTCCCGTGATCACCCTGGCGCCCAGCTTTATGACGGGCTGGTGCAGTCGATCCAGACCGCCCGCGCCTTCGTTGGCTACCTGCCTGCCATTGTGGTGGGGCTCGCCCTGCTGGCAACGGCGGGCAGCCAGTTTGTCAGCCGCCAGTCGATGGCGGCTATTGGCTGGGGGCTCGGCGCCTGCTTGCTATTTCCGCTTGGCTTCACCTTCGTCAAATCCTCTATGCCGTTTATCAGCCCGTTTTACGCCGACCCTGCATTGGCCGCCTTCGACCGGGCGTTGCATGGCGGCGTTGACCCATGGCAGCTGACCCATGTGCTGGCGCCTTACATCGACGCGGATTTCATCAGCCTGCTTTACTTCGTGATCTGGGGGCTGCCTGCCGCTTTCCTGCCGGTGATCATCGCAACCTGTGACAACGATCTGGGGCGGCGCAATCGGTTTCTGGTGCTCTACGCCTTTATCTGGATCGGCCTCGGCAATGTGCTGGCCTATGCGGGCAGCTCCGTCGGGCCGGTGTTCTATGACCAGTTGATGGGCACGGATCGCTTTGCCGACCTTGCCGTGGCACTGCAGGCCAGCGGCTTGGCGCAGACGGAATTTGCGTTGATCCAAGACCGGCTCTGGGCGCTGTTTGAGGCGCAATCGCAAAGCGTGGGCTCCGGGATTTCGGCCTTCCCGTCGATTCATAACGGGGTCGCCACAATTGTAATGCTCTATCTGTGGGAGCGGTCTCGCTGGCTGGCGCCCGTAGGTTTGGCCTTCTCAGGTTTGATTCTGTTCAGTTCCGTGTATGTCGGGTGGCACTATGCTGTGGACGGCTATGCCTCCATCGCGCTGGTCACGCTGGCGTGGACCGGCCTGCGACGCCTCGACCTTGCCCCGCGCGCTGCCGTCCAGCAAGCCACCCCTGCGCCGGTTATGGTGCCTGCGGAATAGCCGCATCCCCCTCGCCCGGCCGCCCACGGGCGACGCAACGTCGCAATCAAATGGGTAGACCAAGCCGCATTGATCGTTATCTGCTAAGGCGATATGACCGCGCAACCGAGCGCTAAAAAGAGGTGTGCTGCAATGGCCGAGATCGAACGCGAAAGCATGGAATATGACGTGGTGATCGTGGGGGCTGGCCCGGCCGGTCTGTCCGCCGCCATCCGCCTCAAGCAGCTGGATGCCGACATCAACGTCGTCGTGCTGGAAAAAGGCTCCGAGGTTGGCGCGCATATCCTGTCAGGCGCGGTGCTGGACCCCTGCGGCCTGGACGCCTTGCTGCCCGAATGGCGCGACATGGACAGCCCGATCAAGGTGCCGGTCAAAAAGGACAATTTCTATATGCTGGGCGAGGCCGGGCAGCTGCGCATCCCGAACTTCCCTATGCCGCCCCTGATGAACAACCACGGCAACTACATCGTTTCCATGGGCAATGTCTGCCGCTGGATGGCGGAGGTCGCGGAAGGCATGGGGGTGGAGATTTTCCCTGGCATGGCCTGCTCTGATCTGGTGTTTGGCGACAAGGGCGAGGTCAAAGGCGTGGTTGCCGGTGAGTTCGGCATCAGCGCGGACGGTACAAAAGGCGACGGCTACGAGCCGGGGATGGAATTGCACGGCAAATATGTCTTCCTGTCTGAAGGCGTGCGCGGGTCGCTGTCCAAACAGGTGATCGAGAAATACGACCTTGCCAAAGACAGCGGGCCGCAGAAATACGGCCTCGGCATGAAAGAGATTTGGGAGATTGACCCGGCAAAGCATTCCGAGGGCACGGTGACGCATACAATGGGTTGGCCGCTGAATTCGAACGCTGGCGGCGGGTCGTTCATCTACCACCTCGACAACAACCAGGTCTATGTGGGTTTCGTGGTACACCTGAACTACAAGAACCCGCATCTCTTCCCCTACATGGAATTCCAGCGCTTCAAGCATCACCCGATGGTGGCGGAGCTGCTGAAAGGCGGCAAACGAGTGGCATATGGCGCGCGCGCCATCACCGAGGGCGGGTATCAGGCGATGCCCAAGACCGCCTTCCCCGGCGGCGCGCTGCTGGGCTGTTCGGCCGGCATGGTCAACGTGCCGCGCATCAAGGGCAATCATAACGCCATGCTGTCCGGCAAAGCCGCGGCGGAAGCCGCCTTCAAGGCAATCCAGGACGGACGCAGCGGCGACACGCTGGAAGATTACGACACCGAGGTCAAAACCGGCCCGATTGGCAAGGACCTGAAGAAGGTCCGCAACGTCAAACCGCTATGGTCGAATTACGGGCTGACGGCCTCCCTCGCGCTTGGCGGGATGGACATGTGGATGAACACATTGTTCAACTTTTCGTATTTCGGCACGCTCAAACATCGCAAGAGCGACGCGGAAGCGACAGAGGAAGCCTCCAAACATAAACCCATCGACTATCCCAAGCCCGATGGCACGTTGAGCTTTGACCGGCTCACCAATGTAGCCTTCGCCGCCACCAATCACGAGGAAAGCCAGCCTGCGCATTTGAAGCTGAAGGATGACGGCGTTCCGGTGTCGGTAAACCTGCCGAAATATGCAGGCCCGTCAGCACGTTACTGCCCGGCAGGCGTCTATGAGTTCGTGACCGAGGAGGGCAAAGACCCCCGCTTCGTCATCAACTTCCAGAACTGCGTGCACTGCAAGACCTGCGATATCAAGGACCCCAGCCAGAATATTGTCTGGACGACGCCGCAAGGGGGCGACGGGCCGAACTACCCCAATATGTAAGCCCGCCTTTCAAGGCTACTGATTTACAACGACAAACGACGCAAGCGACAGGGGGGCGCATGGACATCGCCCCCCTAAGACCTTACTTCTTCGGTTAACATCAGCTGATTGAAGAAGCGGGCACCCTATATGAAACTGCGCATCACCACGGCCCTTTTCCTGGCCGCCACCAGCCTCAGCGCGCCGGTGACGGCCGAGGTTTCCGGCCCCTACCTTGCCGCGCGCCAAGCCAGCATCAATGCCGATTATACGGAGGCCGTGCGCTACTACTCCCGCGCGGTTGTGCAGGACCCGTCCAATGTGGCCCTTCTGCAAAACGCGATTATCGCTAATCTGGGGGCGGGTGATGTAGAAACGGCCGCCCGGATCGGCAACACCTATAAAGATGCCGGCGGCGACAACCCGATTGTCACCCTGGTGCGCAACATTGCCGCGCTGAAGGCAGGTGATTTCGGTCCCGCAGCCGAAGGCAGCACCCCGGGCGACGGGCTGGGGGCGTTGATTGACGGGCTGCTCAGCGGGTGGGCGCATATGGGCCTTGGCAATATGGCCGATGTAAACGCGACATTCTCCCGCGTGGCTGAGACCGCGGATTTCGCAGCGCTCGCGCATTACCATCAGGCGCTGGCGCTGGCCCAGGTCGGCGATTTCGAGGCCGCGGACGAGATCTTGTCGGGTGAGCGTCATGGCAGCCTGTCCCTCTCCGTGCGGGGGGTGGAGGCCCACGCGCAAGTGCTGGTTCAACTTGATCGACCCGATGACGCGCTTGCCTTGCTGGACGCCGCTCTGATCGGCGGTTTCAGCCCGGAGCTTGAAGCCCTGCGTGACCGTATCGCCGGGGATCAGGCGGTCGTCTACACTTTCGCCACCACACCGCAGGAAGGCGCGGCTGAAGTGCTGTTCACCACTGCCGTGATCCTGCAAGGGCGCGCGGCACCACAAGACGTGCTGGTCTATTCGCGTCTCGCAAATTTCCTGCGCCCCGATCATGCACAATCGGCGATCCTGAGCGCGGAACTGCTGGATGATCTGGGGCAATATAACCTTGCACAGGCCGCCTTTGCGCAGGTTCCTTCCAGCCACCCGACCTTCTTCTTTGCCGAGCTTGGCCGCGCCAATGCGCTCAACACGGCCGGCCGGGAAGACACCGCGATTGAGGTCCTCCAAGCGCTGTCGCGCGCCTATCCCGACAGGCCCCGCGTCCATGCCGCCCTGGGCGATTATCTTGGCCGGCAGGACCGCGACGCGGAGGCTATCATCGCCTACACCAAGTCTCTGGCGCTCAGCGGGGACGACGATCGTATGGCGTGGCGCACCTACTACGCGCGCGGGATCGTGCATGAGCGGCTGGACGATTTCGCCGCGATGGAAGCCGATTTCCGCAAGGCGCTGGAGCTGCAACCCAACCAGCCTGACGTGCTGAACTACCTCGGCTACTCGCTGGTTGAACAGCGCAGCAAGCTCGACGAGGCCTTGGCGATGATCGAGACCGCCGTCGCGGAACGCCCCGAAAGCGGCTATATCACTGACAGCCTGGCCTGGGTCTACTACCGCCTTGGCCGCTATGAAGAGGCCGTTGCCCCGATGGAAAAAGCCGTCCAATTGCTGCCCGTTGACCCGATCATCAATGACCATCTGGGCGACGTCT
>CALHHY010000060.1 GCA_938030665.1 uncultured Litoreibacter sp.
CGAAGATCACGGCCTCCGGCGTCATGAGTAAAGCGCCTCGGCGTGGAAGCTCATGTGATCTTCCATGAAGCTCGCCACAAAGAAGTAGGAATGGTCATATCCCGGCTGGTACCGGATCACGGCCTGCTGTCTTTTGCTGGATGCGGCGGAGGCCAGCGCCTCAGGCATCAGCAGATGGATGAACTGATCTTTGGTCCCGGTGTCCAAAAGCACGGGGCCGTCAAACCCTTCTTTCAACATCAACAGGCTCGCGTCATGGGCGGCCCAGGCGCTGTTATCCGCGCCCAGATAGGCCGATAGCTGTTTCTTGCCCCAGTCTGACGCCGTGGGGTTGCAAATGGGCGAAAAGGCAGAGACGGATTTGAACCGGCCCTTCTCCCGCATTGCGATTGTCAGCGCGCCATGCCCGCCCATGGAATGGCCGGTGATCGACTGCCGCGTGCGATCCAGCGGGAAGTTGGCGAAGACCAGATCGGTCAGGTCCTTGGTGATGTAGTCATACATCTGAAAATGAGGGGCCCAAGGCTCTTGCGTGGCATTGACGTAGAAGCCCGCGCCCTGGCCCAGATCGAACGCCTCATCATCTGCCACGCCCTCGCCACGGGGGGAGGTGTCAGGAAAGATCAGCGCGATGCCGTGTTCCGCCGCCCAGCCCTGCGCACCGGCTTTGGTCATGGCGTTCTCGTGGGTGCAGGTCAGCCCCGACAGGTACCAAAGTACCGGCACCGGGCCGTCCTGTGCTTCTTCGGGCAGAAAGACGGCGAAGGTCATGTCGCAGTTGCAGCTGTCCGATTTGTGGGAGTAGACGCCTTGCGTGCCGCCGAAGCACGCATTTTCTGAGAGGGTTTCCATGCGGAGCGCTCCTTAATCCTGTCTGTGAAATGGCTAAACGGCGACCCAGCCTATGACAAGCGAAACGGTCACAATGCTGATGGCGGTTGAGATCAGGATCGAGGCCGACACCCGCTGCGGCGCGACCCCGTAATGCTGGGCGATGATGTAGACATTACCTGCCACCGGCAGGGCGGCGGCTGCGATCATGACGGCGGCGGGGTAACTGGCGATGTCGAAAACCCAGATCGCTGCAATTGCTACGCTGATCGGGTGCAGCACCAGCTTGCAAAAGCTGAGCCAGCCGGCGACCTCGATCCGCTCTGCCGATTTCGACGCCAGCGAGGCCCCGATCGCAAACAACGCGCCCGGCGTCGCGGCACCGCCCAGGATGGTCAGAAATTCGTTCATCGGTTGCGGAATGGGCAGGGTCAGGGCTGACCACAAAAATCCGAGTACCATGGAGACGATCATGGGATTTCTCAGCAGCCCGGCGCCGACGGTCTTCAGGATCGCAGGCGATACCCGACCGTCGCGCGACCCGGTGATGACGATGACCACAAGGCTACCGAAGAAAAGCAGGTCAACGGCCAGCACCAGCATGATCGGCCCAATCGCGGCCTCCCCCATCAATAGCGCGAGCATCGGCAGTCCCAGAAAACCGACATTGCCGATCACGGCGCATTGCGCCTCGATGGCGGTTTGCTCAGCCGGCAGGCGGCGGATGATCGCAACAAAGGTGGCGATCACATAGACCGCCAATGTGCCGCTGAAATAGGCCAGCACGAAGGAGGTATCGAAGACGTCACGCAGGCTCAGCGTGGCCGAAAACCGGAACAGCATCGCCGACAACGCAAAGTAAAAAACGAATTTCGTCAGATAGGCGGTCGCTTCCTCGCTGAAAAACCGGCTGCGCCCGGCCCAGTACCCCAGACCGATCAACGCGAAAAAGGGCAATGTTTTGAGGAAGATCTCCACCATCTGACGGACCTACCACGCGGAGAATTGGAGCGTTAGCGAATTTTTTTGATCCCTTTTTGTCAAAAGGGAATTGAAAACTGAACCGAACTGTTTAGATCATAGAAAGTGAACAGATCAGTTCAGAAGAGTAGACGGAAAGGAAACCGAACATGAAACATCTACGCAAAACCATCCCAGCTTTTGCCGTTGCGGCATTGATTGCATTCCCTGCCGCCGCGGGCGTCGTCACCCCGACCTTCCCAAATCTGCAATTCGCCGATGATTTCGAGCAGACCCAGACCGCGACCCGCGAGAAGGCACCAAAATTCTTCATCCTCAAGGATGATAAGGAACAGAATCCGAAGGCTACGCCGCTGCAAACCAACCCTGCGGATAATAAGGATCGCTAGGAAAACCGATCTATCCGGGGGTATACTTGAACAAACTAAACGGTCTCGTCTAAGTTAGAGGTCTGAAAAAATCGGAGAACCTCCTTGGACGGGACCGCCCCAGCGATCAAAAGAGGCCGCAAATACGACCAGGTTGTGGCCGGTGCGCGCAAGGTCTTCCTGGCGCAGGGGTTCGAAGGAGCCAGCGTCGATCTGATCGCGAAGGAGGCCGGGGTCTCCAAAGCCACGCTCTACAGCTACTTTCCTGACAAGCGCATCCTCTTTGTGGAGGTGGCCAAGGAAGAATGCGCCCGCCAGGCCGACCGCGCCTTGCAGGTGAACCGCACCGATCTTCCGGTGCGCGAGACGCTGGGGCACATGGCCCGGTCGATGATGGAGTTTCTGACCTCTGAATTTGCGCAGCGTATTTTCCGCATCTGCGTGGCCGAATCCGACCGCTTCCCTGAGTTGGGCCAGGAATTTTACATGTCTGGGCCGCAATTGATGGAAGAACGGCTAAGCGCCTATTTCACGCATGCGGTGGACCGTGGCGAACTGAAGATCGACGATGTCCGTCTTGCCGCGCAGCAGTTCGAGGCGCTGATGAAGGCCGATATCTTCGTCAAAAAGGTCTTCAACATGATCGACGTGCCGGAACCTGCCCAGATCGACCGGGTGATTGACGGCGCGATCGACACGTTTCTGGCCCGCTACGGGGTTTAGCTGCTAATCCAGTCGGCGCAGCATCAGCTGATTGCCCTCTTTCTTCGTCTCGAACCGCTTCAGCTTACGCACGAGGTCTGACAGCTTGCGCTCCCCATAGGTACGGGTGTCGAAATCCGGGTTGTCGGCCATGATGTATTGGCCAAGCGCGCCCAAAGGGTACCAGTCATCATCGGTGTTCAGCTTGTCCATGGCCCGCAGGATCATCGGAACGGCCTTGCTGGGGCTCTGCTTCTTGGGCGCCGATTGCTTGGCCGCGTCGCTGGTTGGTTCAGGGTGATCTACAAGGTTCTCAATCAGCACAAAGCGGTTGCAGACGTTGCGCAGCGCCTCGGGTGCCTTGCCCTCGCCAATACCGATCACGTCCAGACCCTCTTCGCGGATACGGCTGGCCAAGCGCGTAAAATCACTGTCGGAGGAGACAAGCACAAACCCGTCAAACCTGCCCGTATGCAGGATGTCCATCGCGTCAATCACCAGCCCGATGTCGGAGGCGTTCTTGCCCTTGGTGTTCGCCGTCTCCTGATGCGCAACGAGCCCAAGCGCCTTGATCTTGTCCGTCCACTTGCGCAGCTGCCCGCTAGACCAATCACCATATACCCGGCGCAGCGCAGGTTCGCCGAAGGTGGTGACCTCTTTCAGGATCACCTCCGCGTGGTCGGCAGGGATGTTGTCGGCGTCAATCAGAACAGCGTAAAGCGGCCGGCCGCGTTCGGCCATCAGTAAACAACGACGGATCGGATGGATTCGCCTTTGTGCATCAGGTCAAACCCTTTGTTGATATCGTCGAGGCCCATTGTGTGCGTGATCATCGGGTCGATCTCGATCTTGCCGTCCATGTACCAGTCGACGATTTTGGGCACATCCGTGCGCCCTGACGCGCCGCCAAAAGCGGTGCCGCGCCAGACGCGACCTGTGACCAGCTGGAAAGGCCGGGTCGCAATCTCGGCCCCGGCAGGCGCCACGCCAATGATGATGCTTTCGCCCCAGCCTTTATGCGCGGATTCAAGTGCGGTCCGCATGACATCCACATTGCCGGTGGCGTCAAATGTGTAATCCGCGCCGCCGCCCGTCAGCTCCACCAGATGGCCCACCAAATCGCCGTCCACATCCTTGGGGTTCACGAAATTGGTCATGCCGAAACGGGTTGCCATCTCCACCTTGGCGGGGTTGAGGTCAACACCCACGATCTGGTCCGCACCGGCCAGCCGCAGCCCTTGGATGACATTCAGACCGATGCCGCCGAGGCCGAAGACGATGGCACGGCTGCCGATCTCTGCCTTGGCGGTGTTAATGACCGCGCCGATGCCGGTCGTGACCCCGCAGCCGATATAGCAAATCTTCTCGAACGGGGCGTCCTCGCGCACCTTGGCCAGCGCGATCTCGGGCAGGACCGTGTGGTTGGCGAAGGTCGAGCAGCCCATGTAGTGCAGTATCGGGTCACCATCGAGCGTTGAGAAACGCGAGGTGCCGTCCGGCATCACCCCCGCCCCTTGGGTCGATCGGATTTTCTGGCACAGGTTGGTTTTGGGGTTCAGGCAATATTCGCATTCGCGGCATTCGGGCGTGTAAAGCGGGATGACGTGATCGCCCTTCTTCAGCGAGGTCACGCCAGGACCCACATCAACCACTACGCCCGCGCCTTCATGGCCCAGAATGGCGGGGAACAGACCTTCAGGGTCGGCGCCTGACAGGGTGAACTCATCCGTGTGGCAGATGCCCGTTGCCTTGATCTCGACCAGCACCTCGCCCGCCTTCGGGCCTTCAAGATTCACCTCCATGATCTCCAGTGGTTTTCCGGCGGCAACTGCAACGGCGGCTCTTGTACGCATGGGGGGTCCTTTCGAAAGTCTCGTCCTGGTATTTTTGTTGCGCGCAGCTTCAACGAAACACGCCCAAAGCGCAATCACGTTCGGTGCAGGCCTCACCTTGCCGGCAGGTTTGGACTGCGCTAGCTACCTGTTATGATCCGCTATGCCCTTCCGCTGACCGTCCTGCTTGCCGCCTGCGCTCCTGTGCCGACGGAGATTGACCCCTTTGCCGAACCGTCTGAGGCGGGGAGCGTGACAACAGTGCCCGCCCCTTCTGGCCTGCAAGCGCGGGAGCCTGACACATGCGGCCTGCCCGCCTATCAAAGCTTTGTGGGCCAATCCGTTGATACGGCGTTGCTGCCCACTGATGTGGCGACACGGGTCATTCGCCCCGGCGAAATCGTGTCGCAAATCTACGAGGCGGTGCGCGTTAATTTCCACGTGGACCGGGACGGCATCATCACACGGGTCGCATGCGGTTAACGGCAATGGGCGTGTTTGGGTTGCTGGCGGCTTGCGCCCAACCTGCTGCGGTGCCGTCTGATTTTGACAGGACGCCTGCTTGCGGCGCCGGGGCGCTGCAATTCCTGATCGGCCGACCCGAGGCCGCATTGTCCCAGGTCACACTGCCACCCGCTACCCGAGTTTTGAGGCCCGATGATGCCATCGCGCTGGATTTCAGCCCGGACCGGCTCACGATTGATATCGATCAGCTCGGCCGTATCAGTTCCGTCACCTGCCGCTAGTTCATGCTGATGCGGGAAGGCCCTCGTGAACCCCAAGGCGGCCCAACGTCAAGTCACGGCTTGACCCCCGAGCGATCACAGGGTTGGTAGCGCGCAAGTGACAGGCTAGGCTGAGACCCGTGGCACGCACAGCAAAACAAAAAAGTAAATCAAAGGAAAAACGCCGCTCCGTTTTTTGGTGGATCGGGGCGTTGCCGCATGTCGCTTTCAAGTGGGTAGGCCGGGCGGTTCTGGCCGTGACCTTGCTGGGAGTGCTTTGGATAGCGCTTTATACGGTCGTCAATCCGCCTACGACCATCTTCATGATGCAGGAAAGCCGCCGGCTGGATGGTATCCGGAAGGAGTGGCGGTCGATTGACGAAATTTCGCCTCATATGCCGCGCGCCATTGTGGCGGCGGAGGATGCCAATTTCTGCAACCACTGGGGCTTTGACATGGCTGCGATCCGCGATGCGATTGCTGATGGCGGGACGCGCGGGGCCTCCACCATTCCGCAGCAGACGGTAAAGAACGTCTTTCTCTGGCATGGGCGCAACTACACCCGCAAAGCGTTGGAGGCCGTGATGACCCCGGTGATGGAGCTTTTTTGGTCAAAGCGACGTATTCTTGAGATTTATATGAATGTCGCTGAATTTGACGAAGGCGTCTTTGGCGTTGCCGCAGCGGCGCCGTGGTATTTTGGCGTTGACGCAAAAGACCTGAACCTGCAACAGGCTGCGGCATTGGCGGCCGTGCTGCCGGGCCCCAAAACCCGCTCCGCCAGGAACCCATCGGCTTTCTTGCAACAACGCGCCCGTCAGATCGCATCGGGCGCGGAAACCATACGTCGCGACGGGCGCAGCGCGTGCTTCGAAACTTGATAAATGCCCGCAAGATTGCGATGACAGATTAACCACCTTGCCAGTTCGGATAGTTGATGAACCGTCTTTACCATGTCCCGCTCTCCCCGTTCTGCCGCAAGGTCCGCCTGGTCCTTGCCGAAAAAAAGATCGAGGTTGACCTGATCGAGGAGCGGTATTGGGAACAATCCGCCGAATTTATGCGCCGCAACCCGGCGGGCAAAGTGCCGGTCCTCAAGATCAACGGGCAAACCTTGAGTGACAGCCAGGCCATTTGCGAATATTTGGAAGAGACGGCGCCAACCCCGCCGCTGCTGCCCCAAAAGCCTGAGGACAGGGCCGAGACCCGGCGGCTGGTTTACTGGTTCGACGACAAGTTCCACGATGAGGTGACGTCGAAGCTGCTATATGAGCGGGTAAACAAGAAGATCATGGGCAAGGGCTACCCTGAAAGCACCAACGTCAAGCAGGGCGCCAAGAACATCAAGTATCACATCGACTATATGGGCTGGCTGCTGGATCAGCGCCGCTGGCTGGCCGGGGATCAGATGAGCCTCGCCGATTTCGCAGCTGCCGCGCATATCAGCTGCCTTGACTACATCCGCGATGTCGATTGGCACCGGAATGAGAACGTCAAGGACTGGTACGCCAAAATCAAGTCACGCCCTGCGTTCCGCAGCCTGCTGGCCGATCAAGTGTCAGGCTTCCCGCAGCCCTCCCATTACGCGGACCTCGATTTTTGAGCCTGAAGGACCGGTTAAAGGCACAGGCCCTCGCGGAAGGTTTCGCAAAAATGGGGGTCTGCCGACCTGACGCGATCCCACAGGCGATGCCCAGGCTGCTGGCGTTTCTGGCCAAGGACCACCACGGCCAGATGGGCTGGATGGCCCAGCGCACCCATTGGCGCGGCGACCCCGCCGCCCTGTGGCCGGAGGCGCGGTCGGTGGTGATGTTGGCAGAGCCCTATACCCCCGACCATGACCCGATGGCCAATCTGGCGGCGCGGGACCGGGCGAATATCTCCGTCTATGCGCGCAATCGCGACTATCATGATCTGGTGAAGAAACGGCTGAAACGGGTGGGTCGCTGGCTGATTGATCAGGCGGATGGGGCCGAGATAAAGGTCTTCGTGGACACGGCCCCCGTGATGGAGAAACCCCTTGCCGCCGCCGCTGGGCTTGGTTGGCAGGGTAAGCACACGAACCTGCTGTCGCGCGACCTTGGCAACTGGTTCTTTCTGGGCGCGATTTTCACCACGGTCGCCCTGCCCCCTGATGGGCCGGAGCCCGAGAATTGCGGGTCGTGCCGCGCCTGTCTGGACGTCTGCCCAACCGATGCCTTCCCCGCGCCCTACCAGCTGGATGCGCGACGCTGCATCTCCTACCTCACGATTGAACATCACGGCCCCGTCGACCCGTCCTTGCGCGGCCTGATGGGCAACCGCATCTATGGCTGCGACGACTGCCTTGCTGTTTGCCCCTGGAATAAGTTCGCCGCCGACGCGCAGGAGCTGCGCTACGCCGCGCGTGACGACCTGACCCTGCCCCCGCTGGAGGAGATGGCCGGGCTAGACGATGCCGCGTTTCGGGCACGGTTTTCGGGCTCGCCCATTAAGCGGATCGGACGTGACCGGTTCACCCGCAACGTGCTTTACGCCATCGGCAACTCTGCCGAGCCGCGACTGAGACCCGTGGCGCAATCCCTGACCAATGACCCGGATCCCACGGTGGCCGACGCGGCGCGCTGGGCGGCCGAGACGCTGGCATGACCCGCCAACTGCTCAGCTTCGGCCACGGCTATTCCGCCAAGGCGCTCACGCGCCTTTTGCTGCCTGACTGGCACGTGACGGGCACCACACGGTCCGATGACAAGGCGCAGGCGTTGCAGGAAACCGGCACCACCCCGCTGATCTGGCCGGGCACAGACGTGACCCATGCGCTGTCGCAGGCCACGCATTTGCTGATCTCAGCCGGACCTGATGCGGAGGGGGATCCGGTTCTGAGGCACCTGCGGGCAGAGATTGCGGCCTATGCACCCCAGCTGAGATGGGTCGGTTACTTATCGACGACGGGCGTTTACGGCGATCATGGCGGCGGCTGGGTTGACGAGGACACGCCCCTTGCGCCCAGTACCCGCCGGGGTCAGCTGCGGGTTGATGCGGAAAGCGCTTGGCAGCAGCTCGCGGAAGAAACCGGCTTGCCGCTTCACATCTTCCGGCTGGCCGGGATTTACGGCCCCGGACGCGGGCCTTTTGCCAAGGTGCGCAATGGTACTGCGCGGCGGATCATCAAGAAAGGGCAGGTCTTCAGCCGCATCCACGTGGAAGACATCGCGCAGGTTTTGCTGGCCTCCATCAACGCGCCGCGATCCGGTGCGGTCTATAACCTGTGTGACGACGACCCTGCCCCGCCAGAGGACGTGATCGCATACGCGGCGCAGCTATTGGGCCTGCCCGTTCCGCCTGCGGAGGATTTCGAGACCGCGGAGATGTCGCCCATGGCGCGCAGCTTCTATGCGGAGTCGAAGAAAGTGCGTAATGATCGCATCAAGCAGGAACTCAGCGTAAGGCTGCTTTTTCCCGACTATCGCTCCGGCCTTAACGCTTTGTTGAAGACATCTGCGCCGTAATCTGGCCCCAACCGGTAGTTAGACGATTCCCGAAATCAAAGGGGTCGGCTAAGCTGGCCCGCAAAAAGGGACAGGTATTCAAATGGTTTTGCGCGTTCTTCGCGGATTGGGGCTCTTGGCGTTTTTGACGCTGGCCGCCTGCTCGTCGAAATTTCAAAGCTATGACGGACCCGAGGTGACGCGGGTCATTGTGCTGAAAGAGAAGCGCAAGATGTATCTGGTGCATGGTAAAACCGTGCTGCGGTCCTACGATTTCGACCTGGGTTTCGCGCCCGTGGGCGACAAGAAGGTCGAGGGGGATGGCCGCACGCCTGAGGGGCGGTATTTCATCGACCGGCGCAATCCCAACAGCTCTTTCCACCTGTCGCTGGGGATCAACTACCCCAATGCGCGCGACAGGGCCGAAGCCGCCGCCCTGGGTCTGCCCCCCGGCGGCGACATTTTCTTCCACGGCCAGCCCAACCTGAACCCGTTTAAGGAGCGTGGGCCCGATTGGACCGCAGGCTGCATCGCCATCACCAACAAGGAGATGCAGGAGATGTATGCGATGGTGAAGAACGGAACGGTCGTCGATATCCTGCCCTAAGCGGCGGAACCCGAGCCTAGGTTCCCGTGACCAGCGTCCACCAAATCTTACCGTTGCGCTCCTGATGCCAGGCAAAACCCAGGTTACGGGCCTCTTGGGCCAGAATGACCTCCCGCGTGGCAGGCAGGTCCATCCATGCCGACAGGGTGGTCGCCTCGTCCTCATAGGTTTCGGAGATGTTCTCCCCCACGAGGTTGCCAGTATATCCAACCCGCCGAATACGGTCGAGCGGCGATGATCCGTCAGAGCCAAAATGCCAAGGCCGGTTCTGCACGGACATGTCTTTGGCATGGGTCGCGGCGGCGGCGTTCAACTGGCTGTTGAACTGCAGCGGCTGCTGGCCCGCGCCCGAGCGCAGAGCGTTGATCGAATCCAGCACGCGGAACTGAATGCGCGATTCATCTGCAGCGCTGATGCGGTACACCGATGGCAATGCTGCACCGTCCGCGCCGATCACAGGCGGGGAGGGGGCGCAGGCGGCGAGCCCAAGCAAAAGGGTGCCGAACAGAAAAGCGATGCGTGTCATGACCAAGATTTCCCAGCGTTTCGATACATGCGTAAACCATGGCTCAGTAGGGCGCAAATGCAGCAAGCGCAAATCACGACTTGTGCAAGCGTCTCCGGCCCGAACTGTGGTCCTAAAGCGCTTCTAAACGACAACAGGTGTCCAATTTTTGAGGTCGGATGTAATGATTTTCCCACTGTTGCCAAATTGCCAAGAATCTGGCGCGTTTGCGGCTTGACTAATGGGATCACGTTGTAACCGGAGCGCGGTTAAGCATATACCAAAGAACGAGATACAGTCTTGGGTGCCTTGTGTAGGGGCCGGATGTTCTGGCCTCAGCGGGCGTATCTTAAAGGATAAAACGATGAAAAAAGTCGCACTTGCCACTGCATTTGCTTTCGCAGCAACTTCCGCCTTTGCAGGCAACATCGAGGAGCCGATCCTCGAGCCAGAAATCGTTGTGGTTGAAGAAGAAACCGCATCTTCCGGCGGCAGCCTGCTGGTTCCAATCCTGTTCCTGATTGTGGCAGCTGCTGCGGCTTCCTAAGCGAACAAACGGACAGTGAAAAACAAGGCGGTGCCATTCGGCGCCGCCTTTATTTTTGCTTTGATGGTGTCGAAACTATTGCTCCGCCAGGCCCGCTTCGGCCGCGATCTGCTTGCGGGATTTACGGGCCCGTTCGGTCGCGGATTTCAGCTGCCCGCAGGCCGCCATGATATCTTCCCCGCGCGGCGTCCGAATGGGGGAGGCATAGCCCGCCTTGTAAATGATATCGGCAAAGGCCTTGATCCGCGCCCAGTCTGAGCGCTCATAGGGCGCGCCGGGCCATTCGTTAAACGGGATCAGGTTGATCTTGGCCGGGATCCCCTTGATCAGCTTGACCAGCCGACTGGCGTCCGCGTCGCTGTCATTGACGTCTTTCAGCATCACATATTCAAATGTGATCCGCTCGCTATTGGACAGTTTCGGATAGGCCTTCAGCGCGTCCAGCAATTCCGCGATATTCCAGCGTTTATTGATCGGCACCAGCTTGTCGCGCACCTCATCCGTGGTCGCGTGGAAGGAGACGGCAAGCAAGCAGCCGATCTCCTCCGCCGTGCGGGCAATTTCGGGCACCACGCCGGAGGTCGACAGCGTGATGCGCCGCCGGCTGAGGCTGATCCCTTCGGGGTCCATCGCGATCTTCATTGCGTCGCGGACATTGTCGAAGTTGTAAAGCGGCTCGCCCATGCCCATCAGCACGATGTTCGACAAAAGCCGCGTCTCGTCCTTCGGATGCCGGCCGGGTTGGGGCCATTCGCCAAGATCGTCGCGGGCCAGCATGATCTGGCCGACAATCTCGCCAGCTGTCAGGTTGCGCACCAGCTTCTGGGTGCCCGTATGGCAGAATGAGCAGGTCAGCGTGCATCCCACCTGGCTTGACACGCAAAGGGTGCCGCGCCCTTCCTCGGGGATGTAGACGACCTCCACCTCATGTCCGCCGGCGATGCGGACCAGATATTTGCGGGTGCCGTCCTCGCTGACATGTTTGGAGACGACCTCCGGCAGCGCAATGGTAAACGTCTCCGACAGCATGGCGCGGTAATCCTTGGCGAGGTTCGTCATCTCGTCAAAGTCGCGCACGCCCTTCTGGTAGAGCCACTGCCACAGCTGGTTGGCCCGCATCTTCACCTGTTTCTCGGGCGTGCCTGCGGCCTGCAGGGCTTCGGCAAGCTGAGCCCGCGTCAGGCCGATCAGGTTCACGGGTCCGTCAGCCAGCTTGCGCGGCAGCGTCATTACGTCTTGGGTGATCGGCGCGGTGGCGGTCATGGCGGGTTCCGAAGCAAGGGGTTGGCAGGGCATATAAGGCGTCTTGCGCCTGATTGCACCCCCTACCGGTCTACGCTTGGCCCGCCCTGCGACGTCTTAGCTTGTGCAGCGCTGCTCTGCATCGGCAAGGGCGGCGGTGAAGCCCAGCAGGGAGAACTTGTCGCGCGTTGCAGTTTTACGGCTTGAGACGCCCGACATGGTCGCATCCGCGCCGCGTTTCATCGCGGCAATGATCCGCGCGTCGTCGTCGGGCAAAGCCCAGGCGGATTCGCCAGTCGTGAAAAGCTCGAATGTGGTGCCGCCGATATCAAGGCTGACGGTCGATCCTTCCGCAAACGGGTAGCCGCCGGTAAAGGACACCTCGCCCAGCTTCTGCTCTTCCGGCCAGTAGCTGACAAACATCAGGATGTCACCGCGGTTCACCGCAACGACACGGCCGTCTCTCGAGTTCACTGTCTCTATCGGGCTGCTGACAATCCAGCATTGAGTTGGGTTGTCCTCTACGAAAACGCTCCAATCGGTGACGGCGTTCACCCGGTTGTTTGACGTTTCCTGGGCCGAGGCGCCCCATGCAATGCCCAGGCCAAATGCGGCCAAAACCGCGCAATTCTTCCAGTTCTTCATGTCTATACAGCTCCGGCTGTGTCTGCCTCTTGCCCTGACGGCGGGACCTTTTGGCCTCGTATGTTGCCGGCAGAGCTGTTACGTCCAAATCTGGCGAAGTCATAGCCGAAAATCCACCCTTTGGGGAAGTCCTATTGGCGGATTTTCGCGAGTGGGGGTTTCAAATGGCGGCACCGGTCTCAATGGTTGAAATCTGGCGTGGGGCTTTGCTGGAATCCTGCCATGCCGGGCACGCGGTTATTTGCAGCGCTGATGGCGACGTGATCGACGCCTGGGGCAACCCGGATGCGGTGATCTATCCGCGGTCCTCTTGCAAGATGTTGCAGGCTTTGCCCTTGGTGGAAAGTGGCGCAGCCCGCGCGGCGGGGCTGACCTCCGAGCAACTGGCTTTGGCCTGCGCCTCGCATAACGGTGCGGCAATCCATACGGACCGGGTGCAAAGCTGGCTGCGCGATCTGGGGCTTGATGACAGCGCGCTGATCTGCGGCCCGCAAGAACCCAAAGACCTGCCCGCGCGCGACGGGTTGATCAAGTCCGACCAGACGCCTTGCCGGTATCATAACAACTGCTCTGGCAAGCATTCCGGCTTTCTCACCCTGACCCGGCATCTTGGCGCGGGCCCCGACTACGTCGAGATTGATCACCCCGTGCAAAAAGCTGTCCGCGCCGCGATGGAGGAGATGACGGGCGTCAACGCGCCGACCTACGGCATCGACGGCTGCTCGGCCCCTAATTTCGCGACAACGGTGGCTGGGCTGGCGCTCGCAATGGCGCGCATGGCGCGGCCACGCACCGGGTCTGAGACCCGCGATGCCGCCGCCCGCTCCCTAACCCAGGCGATGGTGACCCACCCTGAACTGGTCGCCGGCGAAGGCCGGGCCTGCACCGAACTGATGCGCGCCATGGGGGGCAAGGCGGCGATCAAGACCGGGGCGGAGGCGGTTTTTGTGGCGATCCTGCCTGAACAGGGTCTGGGCATCGCGCTGAAAATTACCGATGGCGGAACCCGCGCAGCCGAGGCAGCAATCGCGGGGCTTCTGGTCCGTTCCGGCGCTTTGGACCCACAGCACCCGATTGCCAGAAAGTACATGTTCGGGCCGATCGTGAACTGGGACGGGGTCCAGACTGGGGATATGCGCTTTGCCAGCGCGTTTCTGGGGACCGCCCTTGCGCTCAACTAGGCTGGCACCGCCGCCCCAAGCTCAGCCGCGATGTCATTGATCTGTTTCGCAAGCTCCCCTTTGCTAAGCGGTTTCGCCATATAGTGGTCAAAGCCGCTGCTGAGGATGCGGTCGCGGTCGCCCGGCAGGGCGTGGGCGGTCATGGCGACAATCGGAACATGGGCCCTGCCGTTTTCATGCGCGCGAATGGCAGCAGTGGCTTCCAGCCCGTCCATTCGCGGCATGGACACGTCCATCAGGATCAGGTCAAACTGCCCTTTCTTGAAGGCATTCACGGCCTCGATCCCGTCGTCAACAAGGGTCAGTTCGATATCAAGGCCATTCAGCATTTTCGTCAGCACAAACTGGTTCGTCTTGTTGTCTTCCGCCGCCAATACCTGCAGCCCACCTTTCTGCGGGGATGGCGTCAGGGTAACCAAAACATCGCATAGCGCGCGGTGCAGCGCGATGCGGGTGAAGGGTTTCGGCAAGTCCGCCTCCTCCCCCATGCGGGCGGCGGCAGTCACAATGGGGACCTTTGGGCAGCTGCGACCCAGCATTCGTTCTGCGGCGGCGCGTTGCTGGGGGGCGCAGATCGCGATGTTGGGCGCGCGGCGGTTGATCGCCAGATCAAATTCAGACGCGTTTTCGACGAACCACACCTCAACCCCAAGCAGCTTCAGCTGCCGGTCAAGCAACGATCTGTCCAGCGTGCTTTCGGTCCAGACAATTACGTGTTTCAGCGCTGCGGGCAGGTCGGCTTTCGGGTGATCGTCGTCTGCGGTGGCAGGCACCGTGATCTTGAAACCGAAGCTGGAGCCCTGGCCGGGCAGACTGTCCAGCCACATCGTGCCGCCCATGCAATCAACGAGCTTTCGGGTGATCGAGAGGCCCAGCCCGGTCCCCTCGTATTGGCGGTTTGTGTCCTCCTCGATCTGGTTGAACTCCCCGAAAATATGGTCGGTCTTGTCGGGCGGTATGCCGATGCCGGTATCCTCGACGGTGATGTGAAGGTCGTAATGGCCGGGGGTGCGGCTCAGGCCGACGACGCGCAGAAGGATCGTCCCCTCGTCGGTGAATTTCGCCGCGTTGCCTACGAGGTTCAGCAGGACTTGACGGATGCGGCCGGCATCGCCGATAAATCCGGTTGGCAGGAACTGATCGTAATCGGTCAGTAGCTCCACCGGTTTGCCACGCAGCGATGGCCCCACAACAAGGCAGACGTCTTGGACAAGTTGTTCCAGATCGAAGGGCGCCTGCTTCAGTTCAAACGTCTCCGCCCCGATTTTGGAGAAGTCGAGAATGTTGTTGATAATATCCAGCAGCGCCTGGCCGGAGCTGCGGATCGTCTCTGTGTAAAGCTGGGCTTCGTCGTCCAGGCCCCGTTCGCCCAAAAGCTCAGCCATGCCGACGACGCCGTTCATCGGGGTCCTCAGCTCATGGCTCATCTTGGCGAGGAAGATGGATTTGGCCTTATCCGCGGCTTCGGCCTTGTCGCGCGCATCAACCAGCTCCGCCTCCCGCCGGATATTGTCGGTTACATTCAGCGCCAGCGAGACGACACCCCCGTCGGAGGTTCGACGATCCACCATCTTGACGTAGACACCGTTCCAGAGCCTGAGATGCACAGGCGTGATCGTGGCGGCGTCCCACCGGTCGAGCATCTGGTCATACCAAGCATCCTCTTCCTGCCCCTGCAGGTCGACAATGCCGTCATCGAGACATGCGTCCAATATCGTCTGGTAGCTGACGCCGGGCTGAATGCCGGGGTTGCCGTCAAAAACATCAAGATAGGGTCTGTTTGCAGCGACGAGCCGGAAATCCGGCCCAAAAAGCGCAAAGCCGTCCGGGATCGTTTCAAGGGCGGCCCAAAGCAGCTTTTCCATTGCCACGACTTTGGTATTGGCCCGCTGCAGGTCGTCAACGACGCGGGTGTTCTCCCCCTGAAGGGTGTTGACGACCTTGCGCTGGTCCATGATCTGGCCGGAAAGCGCCAACGCATGATCCGACAGCTGCCGGTTGGCCGCGCCAAGCTGCGCTTCCTTCAACTCAAGCATCCGCTCAGCGGCCAGCCGAGCCCGCCGTTCCCGCGTCAGCTCCGCCTCATAGGCTTCAAGATCCATGCGACCCGCAACAACAAGTTCTATGTGTCGCGGTGACCTTCGGTGATTTTGGTGAAGGCGGGCTTAACGGGGGCCAGTGATCTGGCCTCAGGTCCGTTCTATCGCCAGCGCAATGCCCTGACCGCCGCCGATGCACATGGTGATCAGCGCCTTACTGCCGCCCATACGCTCCAGCTCGTAAAGGGCCTTCACCGTGATGATCGCGCCGGTCGCACCCACCGGGTGTCCCAGGGCAATCGCGCCACCATTCGGGTTCACTTTCGCCGGATCCAGCCCTAACCCCTTATTCACTGCAAGCGCCTGCGCGGCAAAGGCCTCGTTCGACTCGATCACATCGAAATCGGCAACGCTCAGCCCCGTCTTGGCCAGCAGGTTTTCTACGGCGGGGACGGGGCCAATGCCCATCACCTCGGGCCGCACCCCGGCATGGGCGTACCCGATGACACGGGCGCGGGGTTTCAGCCCGGCGTTCTCTGCAGCCTCAGCGCGGGCAAACACCAAAGCGGCGGCGCCGTCATTGATACCAGAGGCATTTCCGGCAGTAACAGAGCCTTCTTTCTGGAAAACAGGGCGCAGACCGCCGAGCGTTTCAGGGGTGGAGGCCTTGGGGTGCTCGTCTACCTCAAACGGTACCATATCGCGCTTTACGCGCACTTCGACCGGGGTGATCTGCTCCTTGAACAGGCCACCTTCAATTGCTGCCGCAGCCCTGTTCTGGCTTTCCAGCGCAAAGGCGTCCTGCGCCTCGCGAGAGATACCATGCTCCGCCGCGACGTTCTCAGCCGTGACGCCCATATGGCCGGTGCCAAAGGGGCAATTCAGCGCGCCCAGCATCATGTCCTGCGCGCCCGCATCGCCCATTTTCTGGCCCCAACGGGTTTGCGGCAGGATGTAGGGGGAGCGGCTCATATTCTCCGCCCCGCCGGCAAGGCCAAAATCAGCGTCGCCCAGCATGAGCGATTGCACAACGGATATAATCGCCTGCACGCCGGAGCCGCAAAGACGGTTCACATTCATCGCGGGCGTCGTGTCAGGCACGCCTGCACCCATCGCAGCGACGCGGGATAGGTACATGTCGCGCGGCTCGGTGTTGATCACATGTCCGAAAGCCACATGGCCAATCTGGCCCGGCTCGACGCCTGCGCGCTCCAAAGCGGATGTGGCCACGATGGTGCCCAGATCAATCGGGCTGGTGCCGGCCAGGGCACCGCCGAATGTGCCGATTGCGGTCCGCGCGCCGCCCAGAATTACGATGTCGCTCATGCTGTGATCCTCCTCAAGGTTAACGCACCATATCCCAGCCACCGCTCGCTGTAACCGCTGACGCGGCGTCGGAAGGCTGACGGGCGGGCCCCGGCACCTATGTAGCTGTTTATGAGCAAATTCGGCCCCTCCCGACGCGAGCTAAAACTGAGGGTGGCGATCAGCGTTTTTATCTGTGCGCTGGTTGCGGCTGCGATGGTGGTGAAAGGGGTGCCGACCGGGTTGGTCGGGATCGAGCTGTTCGTCTTCTCGGGCGCTTTCGCGCTTGGCACCGGTGGTTGGGCGCTGTGGAAGCTGATGCGGTGATTCATCTGACCAAGCGACAGAAAAACCGCCGAGGGAGTTGGCCCCCGGCGGTCAATGGCACTACGAAATAGGTTCTAATCAGGCCACATCGAAGCTGAGCGTCTTCACCTGCTGGAACATGCCCGTATCTTCCAGCTTTTTCAGGATCGGCGCGGGAACCGGCGCGTCGACGTAAAGCAGCGCAATCGCCTCTTTCCCCGCACCGGCGCGTCCAAGGGTAAAGTTCGCGATGTTTACCCCGTTCTCCCCCATAGTCTGACCCAAGGTGCCGATGATGCCCGGCACGTCCTCGTTGGTGGTGTAGACCATGTGCTGCCCAATCTCGGCGTCGATATTGATGCCCTTGATCTGGATGAAACGCGGCTTGCCATCCGAGAATACCGTGCCCGCAATCGACCGTTCTCTTTGGTCGGTGACCACGTTGATCTTGATGTAGCCGTCGAAGACGCCGGATTTGTCTTGGGTCGTGGTGCTGATCTTTACGCCGCGTTCCTTTGCGATTACGGGCGCGGACACCATGTTCACGTCAGGGTTTGTGGCCTTCATGATCCCGGCCACGCCCGCGCAGTTCAGCGCCTCAAGATTCATCTGCGAGACGGAACCGTTATAGGTGATCTGGATTTCCTGCAGCACCTCATCCGTCATCTGCCCGATAAACGCGCCCAGATGTTCGGCCAGCTTGACCCATGGCCCCATGACCTTGGCCTCTTCTGCTGTGACAGAGGGCATATTGAGCGCGTTAGACACTGCTCCGGTCAGCAGATAGTCCGACATTTGTTCGGCCACCTGCAGCGCGACATTCTCCTGCGCCTCGGTCGTGGCCGCGCCCAGATGCGGGGTGACGACGACATTGGGCAGGTTGAACAGCGGGCTTTCCGTCGCGGGCTCCACCTCGAACACGTCGAAGGCGGCGCCAGCGACCTTGCCCGATTTCAACGCGTCGGCCAGCGCTTGTTCATCGACCAAACCGCCCCGCGCGCAATTCACAATCCGCACGCCATCTTTCATCGACGCAATCGCGTCCTTGCTGATCATGCCGCGTGTCTTGTCGGTGGCAGGCACGTGCAGCGTGATGAAGTCAGACCGGGCGAAAAGTTCATCCAGCTCCACCTTGGTGACGCCCAGCTTCGTGGCCCGCTCCTCGCTCAGGAACGGGTCATAGGCGATGACCTTCATTTTCAGTCCCAGACCGCGCTCGCAAACGATGCCTCCGATGTTGCCCGCACCGATCACGCCCAGGGTCTTGCCGGTGAGCTCGACCCCCATGAATTTCGACTTCTCCCACTTGCCCGCATGGGTGGAGGCGGACGCTTCCGGGATCTGGCGCGCGACGGCAAACATCATCGCGATGGCATGCTCTGCGGTGGTGATCATGTTGCCGAAGGGGGTGTTCATCACGATGATCCCCTTCTTCGACGCGGCAGGGATGTCGACATTGTCGACCCCGATTCCGGCGCGGCCAATCACCTTCAGATTGTTGGCGGCCGCGATCAGCTTTTCGGTCGCCTTGGTGGCCGATCGGATGGCCAGCCCGTCATATTGCGGGATCAGTTCCAGCAGCTTGGCCTTGTCTTTGCCCAGGTCGGGCATGAAATCCACATCAATGCCGCGATCGCGGAAAATCTGGACGGCGGTTTCAGAGAGTTTGTCGGATACGAGTACTTTGGGGGCCATGGGTCAGGCTCCTTCTTTAGCAGGAATAGAGTATGTTTTAGGCGGAAATCTCAGCGTCAAACGCATAGGCGATCCAAGGCATCAGCGCCTCGATATCTGCCGTCTCAACGGTCGCGCCGCACCAGATACGCAGGCCCGGAGGGGCGTCGCGATACGCGCCGATGTCATAGGCGACGCCCGCCTCATCCAGCCGCTTCGCAACTGCCCTGGCAAAAGCCGCACCGTCGGTGATCCGTGCGTCAGTGAACTTCAGACAGACAGAGGTGTTGGACCGCGTCGCAGGATCCACGGCCAGGTTTTCTAGCCACGGGGTCGCGTTGACAAAATCATTCACAGCCTTGGCGTTGGCATCAGCGCGGGCAATCAACCCGTCCAGCCCGCCGATAGACTTCGCCCAGTTAAGCGCAAATATATAGTCCTCGACACATAGCATCGATGGCGTGTTGATCGTGGCACCCGTGAAGATGCCATCTATCAGCTTGCCGCCCTTCGTCAGCCGAAAAATCTTGGGCAAAGGCCATGCCGGCGTGTAGCTTTCCAACCGCTCAACGGCGCGCGGGCTCAGGATCAGCACACCATGCGCGGCCTCCCCACCCAGCACTTTCTGCCAGCTAAAGGTCGTGACGTCCAAACGGTCCCAAGGCAGGTCCATGGCAAACGCGGCGGAGGTGGCGTCGCAAAGCGTCAGGCCCTCACGTTCCGCTGGAATAGAGTCGTTTGATGGTACGCGAACACCGGAAGTGGTGCCGTTCCAGGTGAAGCACACGTCCTTGTTGAAATCGACCGTGCCGAAATCGACGATCTCGCCATACTCGGCGGTCTTGACCTCGGCGTCCAACTTCAGCTGCTTCACCGCGTCGGTTACCCAGCCCGCGCCGAAGCTCTCCCATGCCAGCATCTCGACAGCGCGCGCGCCTAGCAGGTTCCACATCGCCATTTCATAGGCGCCGGTGTCGGAGGCTGGGACGATGCCGATCAGGTAGTCATCGGGTACGCCCAACACTTCACGGGTCAGGTCAATTGCCTCTTTCAGCTTGGCTTTGCCCGGTGTCGCACGGTGGGAGCGGCCCAAAGGCGCGCCGGCCAGCTTGCTGAGGTCAAATGTCGGGGGTTTGGCGCAGGGGCCAGAAGAAAAACGCGGGTTTGCCGGCCGCGTAGCCGGAGCGTCGAGTGCCATCAGTGGTATCCTCACAGATATATGCCCTTCGTTGGGGAAGGGTGTCCCACAGACCGGGATAAGAGGACGCGCGGGGTTTCACAACAGTAAATCGGGGGCTATAGCGGCGTCTAACCCGCTTTTTGCGACACCCGTGACTACGATTGGAAACTTTGCGCATGTATGTGGCCTCGCTGCTGACCTCTCCTGATACGCCGACCCTGGAGCCTGCTCTGGTCGAATCGTTGCGCAATGCCTGGGGCGGTGGGGACGCGATCTGGTTGATGCCCGATGTTGCGGCGGAGTTTCAGCTGGGTCAGATGCCGGATAATCTGGCGGACGTCTGGGCAGAGCTGCAAAACCTGAAGGTTGATCTGCTTGTTCACCCGGTTGAAGGGCGCAAGAAAAAGCTGTTGCTGGCCGATATGGACAGCACCATGATTGAGCAGGAATGTATTGACGAACTGGCAGATGTCGCCGGTGTCGGCGGGAAAGTGGCTGAGATCACAACGCGCGCCATGAACGGCGAGATCGCTTTTGAAGGCGCCTTGCGGGAACGGGTCGCATTGCTGAGTGGCCTTGATCAATGTGTGTTAGAGACTGTTTTGAACGAGCGGATTACCTACATGCCGGGCGGAAAGACTCTGCTTGCCACGATGAAAGCACATGGCGGGTACGCGGCTCTCGTATCTGGGGGCTTTATGGCCTTTACCGGGCCGGTTGCCGCGCATCTAGGCTTTGACGAACACCGTTCCAACCAGTTTGTGATCACAGACGGCAAACTTTCCGGTGACGTTATCCCCCCCATCTTTGGGAAAGAGGCCAAGGTCGACGCATTGGATGATTTGACGGCAAAATTGGGCCTCACCGACGCCGATGTTCTGGCTGTAGGGGACGGAGCCAATGACCTTGGCATGCTGACCCGCGCCGGCATGGGTATTGCGCTTCATGCCAAACCACCCGTACAAGAGCAGGCCAAGTTCCGGGTTAACCACGGAGATCTTACGGCATTGTTGTTCCTGCAGGGCCATAGCGCAGAGGAATTCGTTCAATGACCAAACCTGATCTGGATCGCGCCTATGCGCTGAAAACGCCGCAGGATTCCGTCGAGTTGTATAACGACTGGGCCGAAACCTATGACGACAGCTTCGCCAAAAGCTCTGGCTACCAACTTCCTGACGCCGTCGCCGAAGCCTTTGTGCGATCAGGCGGCAGCGGTCCGGTTCTGGACATTGGCGCAGGCACCGGATTGGTTGGGCAACACCTGACAGCGCTTGGCATCGCCCCGATTGATGGCACGGATATTTCATCCCAAATGCTGGCGGAAGCGGCGCTGAAAGACTGCTATGAAAACCTGTTTGAGGGGGATGTGACGCAGCATTTGGACGTTGATGACGCGACCTACGGCGGCATCGTCAGCGCGGGCACTTTTACCCATGGCCATGTCGGACCCCGCGCATTGGAGGAGCTGCTGCGGGTTGCAAAGCCGGGTGCGCTTTTCGTCCTGTCCATCAACGCGGAGCATTTTGAAGCGCATGGGTTCGCGGCAAAATTCGACGCACTTGAAGGCCGAATTCAGGGTCTAACCATGCACAAGTTGGCCATATACAGTGACGAACGCACTGACGGCCATGCGGATGACCAAGCGCTGCTG
>CALHHY010000061.1 GCA_938030665.1 uncultured Litoreibacter sp.
AATCGCCGCCTGAATCGGGATTTTGAACATGTGGCGGGGGATCAGGTCTTTGAGCTTTTCGACCATGGCGCGGCCGCGCATCTCTGCCCGGTCGCGGTGGACCATGACGGAAAGCGCGTCGACCGGCTCGTCATTGACCAGAATTTGCATTTTCACCAGATGGTCGGTGCGGTAGCCCGTCATCTGGTAGTCGAATGACGCGTAGCCCTTGGTCACCGATTTCAGCCGGTCGTAGAAATCAAACACCACCTCGTTGAGCGGCAAATCATAGACCACCATCGCGCGGGAGCCGGCATAGGTCAGGTCCTCCTGAATGCCGCGGCGATCCTGGCAGAGCTTCAGCACGTCGCCCAGATATTCGTCCGGCACCAGAATGGTGGCCTTGATCCGCGGCTCCTCCAGATGGTCGACATGGGTGAGGTCCGGCATGTCGGCAGGGTTGTGCAGTTCGATCTTTTCGCCGTCGCGCATGTAGATGTGATAGATGACGGAAGGAGCGGTGGTGATCAGCTCGATATCATATTCGCGCTCGATCCGGTCGCGGATCACCTCAAGGTGCAGCAGCCCCAGAAAGCCGCAGCGAAAGCCAAAGCCCAATGCGGCGGAGGTTTCCATCTCGTAGCTGAAAGACGCGTCGTTCAGCGCCAGCTTTTCGATGGCGTCGCGCAGATCCTCGAACTCCGCCGAATCCACCGGGAAAAGGCCGCAGAACACCACGGGCTGCGAAGGTTTGAAGCCCGGCAGCGGCTCAGAACAGCCCTTTTTCTCATGCGTAATCGTGTCGCCGACGCGCGTGTCGCGCACCTGCTTGATGGAGGCCGTCAGAAACCCAATCTCCCCCGGCCCAAGCTCCCCGATATCGGCGCGCTCCGGCTTGAAGACCCCGATCCGGTCGACATGGTGCACCGACCCGTTGGACATCATCTTGATCCGCTCGCCCTTTTTCAGCACGCCGTCGATGATGCGGACCAGCACGATGACGCCCAGATAGCTGTCATACCAACTGTCGACCAGCATCGCCTTCAGGGGGGCGTCGCGGGTGCCCTTGGGGGCGGGCAGATGCCTGACAATAGCCTCAAGCGTCTCGTGGATCCCCTGCCCCGTCTTGGCGGAGACCTGAATGGCGCCCGTCGCATCAATGCCGATCACATCCTCGATCTGCTCCGCCACGCGGTCACAGTCGGAGGCCGGCAGGTCGATCTTGTTCAGGATCGGCACGATCTCATGATCCGCGTCGATGGCGTGATAGACATTGGCCAGCGTCTGCGCCTCCACCCCTTGGGAGCTGTCGACGACAAGCAGCGACCCCTCCACCGCGCGCATGGACCGCGACACCTCATAGGCGAAATCCACGTGGCCGGGCGTGTCGATGAGGTTGAGCACATAATCCTGCCCGTCATCGGCCTTGTAGTCGATGCGGACCGTGTTGGCCTTGATGGTGATCCCCCGTTCCCGCTCGATATCCATACTGTCGAGCATCTGCTCTTTCATGTCCCGCTCGGAGACGGTGTTCGTTTCCTGAATAAGCCGGTCGGCCAGCGTGGATTTTCCGTGGTCGATATGGGCCACGATGGAGAAATTGCGGATATGTGCGAGGTCGGTCATGGGCTTGATATGTAGGGGTTTGCGGCGCTTGGCAAGTGGGCTGTGCTTGGGCGCGACACTGTGGTTCGGACCTCACGATTCTGTCGCAGTGACTTCACCCCGGTTCTCGACAGCCCGGGAGCGGCGCCGCGCCTGTTTTTCAATTGTGATCGGTGCCTGGATTGCGCCCGAGGATTGGTTTGGGCATCATGATACATAACGATCCGGTGCCATGCGTGATGTGTGAGATAATCGGACAATCTGAGGCACAGGAAAGCGGCTCCATGACCCTGACTTGGCGGCAAAAATCAACACTCATTCTGGCGGCTCTGGGGCTTTCTGCACTGACGGCCTGCGGCTCCGGTACGCAAAAAAGCCGGGTGGCGGCGGGACCCGTGGTGGCGCTGGCAAGCGGGCCTGTTTCCGCCGCATGCAACCGTTCGCCCCGAAAGGGAGCCAATGCGCGGCTTTGCGGTTGCGCGCAGGCGGTGGCGAACCGGCGGCTGAATGACGGGGACCAGCGCTTGGCAGCCACCTTCTTTGTCGATCCGCAGCTGGCTCAGGATATTCGCCAGTCAGACCGCGCCTCGCATGAGGCATTCTGGAAAAGGTACAAAGATTTTATTGCAGAAACAGAACGCTACTGCGCCGCCACCATCTGATCCAGCAACCCCTGGATGGACACCTCAAGCGTTTCGATCACCGGGTCAAAACGGCTCGTATAATAGGGGTCCAGCACTTCGCGCGGTCCGGGCTCCGGACGGTAATCAGTGACCATCTGCACCGGCGTCAGGTTCGCCATAGGCCGCATCCCCTCGATCTCGTCAAGGGTGGCATTGTCCATGACCAGGATCAGAGAAAAGGCGGAAAAATCATCGCGGTGAAACTTGCGCGCCTGCTGGTTTTCGATGTCATACCCGTGGGTGCGGGCGGCAACAATCGCGCGCGGGTCGGGCGGCTCGCCTGCATGCCAGCCATTGGTTCCGGCGCTGTCAACCGTCAGCTCGATCCCCGCTTCAGCGGCTTTGGCACGCAAAATGCCTTCCGCCAACGGCGAGCGGCAGATATTGCCCATGCACACGAATAGTACGGCCTGCCTCATAGAACTTTTTTTGACCTTCAGTTGGTAAGGAATTCCTTACCCCCTATGGTCAAAAGGTTAAAGTCCCAAAACCACTCCTTCGTGGTTAATTGGCCATATTTTGCTCACAAATATATGATCTTATTGTTCAAATCGTATAACTGCACACAAATTAATCACACACGAAGTGGTTAACGGATTTTCAGATTAGCTGTCCGAATGCCCACTATGGGAAGCGTCGTCGCTATGACCGTGGCCATGACCATCAGAATGGCCGTCTAAGTGGGCATCACCGTGCCCTCCGTGTGCGGCGGTTTTTGGTTTCCGGCTTAGATCAACAGGCACGTCAATCGTAATGTCGCCAGCCATCTCAAACGTCAATGTTAACGCAACGGTATCACCTTGCACCAGCGACCCCGCCAGGCCCAGCAGCATGACGTGATGCCCGCCCCGCGCAAAGATCAGGGAGCCGCCCGCAGGGACCTCAAACCCCTCCTCCACATGGATCATCCGCATGACGCCATTGCTGTTTTCGCTGTGGGTATGCAGCTGCGTGCTATTGGCGATAGTCGTGGCGGCGGCTGTCAGCCGGTCTGCCGCGCCATGGTTCTTGATCTCAAAGAAGATGGCACCTGATTTGGATGTCGGTGTGGAGGCCCGCGCATAGGCATCCAGCACCTTAATCTTTGCCTCACCCGCAGCGGCGGCCAAAGGCATCACCATCAGGGTTGTTGCTATAAAAATTGATTTCAGAAGCATCTTTCAGGCCTTTGTCGGAGTGAGGTCCGGGTGCAACGGTAGATATGCAACCCGGCCACGTTTTCGAACCCGCAATCGTCCCAATGTGACAGGGTCACACGCAGCTGTGACCCCAAAACCAAAAAGGCCGCTCCCGGTTCGCGGGGCGGCCTTCAAATTCTTGCCAAAAGCAGTGATACTGCGATCAGGCCGAAGCCAGCTGCTTTGCAATGTTTTTCTTGACCTTCAGCGCCTTCGCCGACAGCTCAGCGTCCTTGGCTTTCGCCATAAAGCCGTCCAAGCCGCCACGGTGATCTACCGTGCGCAGCGCTGCTGCCGAGATGCGGAATTTGAAGGACTGACCCAGCACGTCAGAGGTCAGCGTCACATCGTTCAGATTCGGCAGAAAACGGCGCTTGGTTTTGTTATTGGCGTGGCTGACATTGTTGCCAGTCATCGGGCCTTTACCAGTAAGTTCGCAAACGCGAGACATGACGTTTCCTTTTCATAACATAAAAGGGCGGAGGCCCGCCCTGAATTCTGTCCGCGCGGTGTAAGCCAGCGGCCCATGCCCCGTCAAGCGAGGAATCGGTTGAAAATGGGAACAAACTGCCCTCCCCTGCGTCCTCTGGCCGCATTATCGCGTGGTCGTCGTCGAACAGGGCCGCCAACCGCCCAATCTGGCGATAGCACGCCTAGCCGATAGACCTGAGCAGAATCGCCGCCGCGTGATCCGGGGCCGCCGCACCGGACTGCACATCCTGCGCCAAAGACCGCATCTGCGCGCGCAGCCCCGCGTCATCCGTCAGCCGCGCCAGAAGCCCCGCGCGCACGGCCTCCTCAAACCAGTGAACGGCCTGCCGGGCGCGCGTCTTTTGCCAATGTCCTTGGGATTTGCGCCAACTGGCCAGCGCCTCGATATCGGCCCAGACCTGCGCCAAACCGTCTTCGTGAAGTGCCGAGACCGGTTGCGCCTTGGGAAACCCGTCCGGGTCCTGCGCCCGTTTCCGCAAAAGACGCAGCGCGCCCGCGTAGTCCGCCGTGGTGCGGATCGCGGCGGGCTTCAGATCGCCATCGGCCTTGTTGACCAGAATGAGGTCCGCAATCTCCATGATGCCGCGTTTGACACCTTGCAGCTCGTCTCCGCCAGCAGGCGCTAGCAACAGGGAGAAGATATCGCACATCTCGGCCACCATCGTCTCCGACTGGCCGACGCCTACTGTCTCGATCAGGATCACGTCAAAACCGGCGGCCTCGCAAATCGCGACCACGGCGCGGGTGCGCCGCGCCACCCCGCCCAGATGGGCGCCCGACGGCGAGGGTCGGATGAAGGCGGCGGGATCGCGGCTCAGCCGCTCCATCCGGGTCTTGTCGCCCAGGATCGAGCCGCCCGAGCGCGTCGAGCTGGGATCAACGGCCAGCACCGCCACCCGCTTGCCCTGCCCTGTCAACATCATGCCGAACGCCTCGATAAAGGTGGATTTTCCCACGCCGGGCGTCCCTGACAGGCCAATGCGCAACGCCTGCCGCCCGGACCGGGCCAAACGGTCCAGCAACAACTGCGCGGCCTGCTGATGGTCCGCCCGTCCGCTTTCGGCCAAGGTAATGGCGCGGCTCAGCGCGCGGCGCTCCCCTGACAGGATTTTGTCGCTTAGTTCATCAATATGTTTCAAAGCTGCGCGGTCTTTCGCCTGTCTTTCCCTGTCACGGGCCTGTGAAAGGGGTGGTACCCCTTTTTGAAAGCCCCAATATGAAGGGGCAAGCCCGAAAACGGGTCAAGCAAGAGGAAGAGATGCGCCTGATGCGACATTATTTGCCAATATTGGTCAGCCTGGCCCTGCTGGGCGGCAGCCCGGCACACGCCGACGGGTCCACGAACGCGGTGTTTGACGTGGCCATCCGCGGGCTTTCCGCAGGCACGCTTACCGTCAAGGGTCAGGAAACTGGGGGACGCTACGCGACGACCGGCGTGCTGCAATCGGGCGGGCTGGTCGGGCTGATCGCCTCGCTCAAATATACAGCCAAGGCCGAGGGCCGGGTGCAGGGCAGCAGCTTCGCGCCAACCCGCTATGACGAAAACGCGGATACCGGCAAGCGCAAGTCGCGCACGACCATGACCTATCGCAGCGGCGTGCCACAGGTCGTCGAAGGCAAAACCGGGGAGCTCAGCCCCGCCTCGCAACGTGGCACGGTCGATCCGCAAACTGCGATTTACGCGGCCTTCCGGGATGTCGACGCCGACGAGGTCTGCAAGCTGAACGTACAGATGTTTGACGGCAAGCGCCGCTCCCAGGTGCGGCTGGCGAGCCCGCGCCCTGATGGCGATCGCATTCTATGCGATGGCGAATACCGCCGGGTGGCCGGTTTCTCGGCTGAGGATATGGCCGAGATGACGCGCTTCCCCTTCAATCTTTTCTACACGAAAATGCCCGATGGCCGGTACCGCGTGGAAAAGGTCGTCACCCAAACGCTTTACGGCAACGCGGTGATGACGCGCCGCTAAAGCGCGGCTAAGACAGGGCGCATGAGTGCCCTTCCGATAGATGATGTGCTGGAACCGCTGATCGCCGCAATGGCCTCGGCGGGCCTTTGCGTGTTGCAGGCGCCACCCGGCGCGGGCAAGACCACGCGGGTGCCGCTTGCACTGTTGGAGGCTGGCGCTTTTGACGCGCGTTTGATCATGCTGGAGCCGCGCCGCCTGGCCGCCCGCGCCGCAGCGGAGCGTATGGCCGCGACATTGGGCGAAAGCGTGGGCGAGACGGTCGGCTACCGCATGCGCGGGGCCACCAAAACCTCTGCCCGGACACGGATCGAGGTGGTTACCGAGGGCGTGCTGACCCGGATGGTGCAAGCCAACCCGGAGCTGCCGGGCGTGGGCTGCGTGGTGTTTGACGAATTTCACGAACGCTCCCTCAACGGCGATCTGGGCCTGGCACTGGTATGGGAGACGCGCGCGGCGCTGCGCGAAAACCTGAAACTGCTCGTCATGTCAGCCACACTGGACGCCGCACCGGTTGCCGCCTTGCTAGGTGGCGCGCCCGTGATCACCTCGGAAGGTCGCGGCTTCCCGGTGGAGACGCGGTGGCTTGAGACACCCCGCCGCGCCGGCGCGCGGTTGGAGGCCGACATGGCCGCCCTCATTGCCAAAGCAGTCGCGGAAACAGCAGGCGGCGTGCTGGCCTTCCTTCCGGGCGCGCGGGAAATCACGCGGGTGGCGGGAATGTTGTCCCTAGGCCCAGATATCGAGGTGCGCCCACTTTACGGCGCGCTCACCTTTGCAGAACAGCGCGCGGCGATCGCACCCACGCCCAAAGGCCGCCGCAAGGTCGTGTTGGCGACCTCCATCGCGGAAACCTCGCTGACCATCGAAGATATCCGCGTGGTCGTTGATGCGGGGCTTGCGCGCAGGGCGCGTTACGACCCCGGCTCCGGCATGTCGCGGCTGGTGACCGAACGCGCCTCAAAGGCGGAAGCCACGCAAAGGCAGGGCCGCGCGGGCCGCGTCGCGGAAGGGCTCTGCTACCGGCTGTGGACCAAGGCGGAGGAAGGCGTGATGAGCGCCTTTGCCCCGCCCGAGATCGAGACGGCGGATTTGGTGGGGCTTGCCCTCAACCTCGCCGCATGGGGGGCGGAGCCGGCGGCTCTGGCCTTGCTGACGCAACCGCCTCAAGGCAGCCTGTCAGAGGCCCGCGCGGTGCTGGCGATGCTCGGCGCGTTGGATGCGGGCGGACGGATCACCCCGCATGGCCGGGCGCTTGCCGCGATGCCGCTGCACCCGCGACTGGCCCATATGCTGAGCCTTTCCGCCAAGGCCGCCGCGACCCTTGCGGCCGTTGTGACAGCGCGCCCAGGCAAACCCACATCCAGCGACCTGGCAATCCGCCTGCGCGCGCCCTTGCCCCGTGATGTCACGGCTGAGGCAAACCGGCTGACGCGGCATTGCAAAGGGCCGCAGCGCACGCTGGGAGAGATGGTCGCCCTTGCCTATCCGGACCGCGTGGCGCTGCGCCGCAAAGGGGCGGATGCGCGGTTTCACCTTTCCGGTGGGAAAGGCGCGGTCTTGGCGACGGAGGATCCGCTGGCCGGCCAACGCCTGCTGGCCGTGGCCGATCTGGACGGGGACGCGCGGGAGGCGCGGATACGGGCCGCCGCAACGCTCAGCGAGGCGGAACTGCGCGGGCTATTCGCCGGTCAAATCGCCTGGCACGACATCTGCGAATGGTC
The DNA here is from genome assembly GCA_938030665.1 of uncultured Litoreibacter sp. Lineage (GTDB taxonomy): Bacteria > Pseudomonadota > Alphaproteobacteria > Rhodobacterales > Rhodobacteraceae > Litoreibacter. Next base: position 7,628 of record CALHHY010000061.1, read on the forward strand.
CCGGCGGGAGGGGCGCGTGCTGACCCGGCGCCGCGAAATGTTCGGCGCGTTGATCCTTGACGACCGCATCTGGCAAGACCCCGACCCCGATGCGGTGGCGCGGGCGCTGCTAGAGGGGGTGCGCGATCTGGGGCTAGGCGCGCTGAATTGGAGCAAACCCGCGTTGCTGTTGCGCGCCCGTGGCCGCTATCTAGGCGACTTGGTAAATTGGTCGGACGAAGGCTTAATGGCCTCGCTTGAAGACTGGCTGCTGCCGCATCTGACGGGCAAGAAAACCGCCGCTGACCTGAAATCGGTTAACGTGGCCGAGGCCTTGCGCGGGACCCTCGACTGGGACAGCCTGCAGAAACTTGACCAATTGGCCCCTTCCCACATCACCACGCCATTGGGGCGCAAGGCAGCGGTCGATTACGAGGGTGACGCGCCAGGGATCGAGGTACGCCTGCAGGAGATGTTCGGCTGCACCACCCACCCTACCGTCGGCCCCGACCGCTTGCCGCTGAAAGTCACGTTGCTGTCTCCGGGGCATAAACCGGTACAGGTGACCCAGGACCTCCCCGGCTTCTGGGCCACCTCCTACGCGGATGTGCGCAAGGATATGCGCGGCCGCTACCCCAAACATCCCTGGCCCGAAGACCCCACCATGGCGGAACCCACAGTGCGGGCCAAACCGCGCAAGTAGACGCGCCGCAACTTTTCGCTAAGGTCGCCGCTGAGACCGCTTGGAAAGGCCTGCGCAAATGGACGACCCGCATCAAAACGCCATGATGGAAAACCTCTACTGGTGGGGCATACCGACGCTTTTTCGGTGCCCCAATCACGGGCCGGAGGGGGCCGATATTGCGCTGGTGGGCGTGCCACATTCCGCGGGCAACGGCACGACGGAGCGTGATCAGCATCTGGGCCCGCGCGCCCTGCGCAACGTCTCAGCCGTGTCACGCCGGATGCATGGGGGTTTTCAGCTTGATCCGTGGTCCGCCGCGAAAATCGTCGATGTGGGCGACGTCCCCTTCCCCCGCGCCAATGACAACGAAGCCTGCATCGCCCAGATCACCGAATTCTACAAAAGCATCGACGCGGCAGGCGCGCGCCCCGTCTCGATCGGGGGGGACCATTCGATCACCGGAGGCATCGTGCAGGCGCTTGGACGCGGCAAGATAACCGCGGGGGAGCCGGTTTGCTTCCTGCATCTCGATGCCCATACGGATGTCTTCACCAAGGTGGACCACTTTCTGGGCGCGAAGAAGTCCGCCGCGCATTGGGGGGCCTATCTTGCCGATCAGGGGCGCGTTGACCCGCGCCATTCCATGCAGATCGGGCTGCGCGGCCATGCGCGGACACTGGACTGGCTGCAGCCCTCCTACGACTACGGCTATAATGTCGTCACCATGAAAGAGTTTCGCGCCCGGGGCCTGCCCGATGTCGTGGCCCAAACGCGGGAGGTTTTGGCAGGGCGACCCGTCTACATCACCTTCGACCTCGACTGCCTCGATCCCACTATCGCGCCCGGTGTTTCCAACATTGAGGCGGGGGAGAAGGGCTTTGACATAGACGAGGCAGTGGCCCTGCTGCACGCCGTGCGCGGTCTGAACATTGTGGGCGGGGACGTCGTTTGCATGATGCCCACAAAGGACAACCCGAACCAAATTACCGCCTTGACGGCCGCCGCCGTCATGTTCGAGATGATTTCGATGATGGCCGAGAATGCCGCAGAGAAAGCTGCGTTGTGAGCCCTGAAATCTGAAGGAACCAACCGATGTTCGACGCGCTGCACGCCCTTTTTCGCAACCCAAAGGACTACAAAACCCCGTTGCCGCCAACGGACGCAAAACACGCGCTTGGCGCGCTGCTGGTCCGGGCGGCCAAGGCGGACAGCGTCTACCTGGTTGAAGAGATTGAGACGGTGGATCAAATACTGGCGCTGCGAAATGGCCTCAACCCGCTTGAGGCAACCCAGATGCGCGCGGCCTGCGAAAAGCTGGAACGGGCCATGCCTGCCACCGAAGCGCTGGCCGCCATCCTGAAAGTGGCCATCAGCGAGGAAGAGCGGGAAGCCACGCTACGCGCGCTTTGGACGGTCGTTTTCGCCGACGGTATCAAAAAGGCCGAAGAAGAGCAGGTATTGAGCCAGATCGAGGAGGTACTTGGCGTCTCCCGCGACCGGGCGCTTGTCCTGCAATGGCAGGAAACCTGACAGCGACACCGCGCGGTGCTTAACAGGCTGGACCTTTGCCCCGTCGCCGCTAGTGTCTGGCGCAACACGTTTCCCAAAGAGGCCCCCCATGAATGAGCTGACCACCAAATTTGGCACCGCCCAACCCGTGCGCCGCATGGAAGACCAGCGCTTTCTGACCGGCGCGGGCCGCTATACCGATGACCACGCGCCAGATGGGTCATTGGTGGCCTATGTGCTGCGCTCAAACGTGGCCCATGCCGAGATTGCCGAGCTTGACGTCAGCGACGCGCGGGCGGCTGACGGCGTGCATATGGTGGTCACCGCCGCCGATTTTGAGGCGGCAGGGGTCAAAAATAACATGAGCGCGTCACTGATTGATAACCAGGACGGTTCCAAAGGTGCCGCACCCGGTCGGCCTATACTGGCTACGGGCCGGGTGCGTTTTGTGGGCGAGCCGCTGGCCATGATCGTGGCCGAGACCATGGCGCAGGCCAAGGACGCGGCCGAGATGATCATGTTCGACTATGACGATCTGCAACCCACAATGGCGCTGGCGCCGGGCGGCCCCGCGATCCACCCGGAGGCGCCTGATAATGTCGCCTATGACTGGGCCGTGGGCGACAAGGAGGCGACTGATGCGGCTTTTGCGGCGGCGGCGCATACGACCTGTCTTGAGGTGATCGACAACCGGGTCATCGCCAACCCGATGGAGCCCCGCGCCTGCTACGCGGAGATGCGCGAGGGCCGGTTGCATTTCTCCTATGGCGGACAAGGCGTTTGGGGGATCAAAGGCTCCCTCGCGCAGACGCTTGGGATCGACAAGGAAGCCATCCATGTGACGACGGAAGATGTCGGCGGCGGCTTTGGCATGAAGGCCTTCGATTACCCGGAATACTTCATGGTCGCCCACGCCACCCACGCGCTCGGCAAGCCTGTCCGCTGGCAAGCGGAGCGGACGGAGGGCATGCTGTCGGATAATGGTGGGCGCGATCTGATATCGACCGTCGAACTGGCCTTCGACAAAAACCTTAAGATCACCGGCTACCGTGTTGATACATTATCAAATATGGGCGCGTATAACTCGGGCTTCGCCCAGTTTATCCAATCCGACCTGGCCTCCCGCGTGCTGGCTGGGGTCTACGACATCCAGGCCGCGTGGTTCCGCAATGCCGGCATATACACCAACACGACGCAGATCGACGCCTACCGGGGCGCAGGCCGACCGGAGGCGATCTACAAGCTGGAGCGCGCGATGGATCACGCCGCACGCGAGCTGGGCATTGATCCGCTGGAGCTGCGCCGCCGCAATTTCGTCCGGCCCGACCAGTTTCCGTACACAACCGTGACGGGCGAAATCTATGACGTGGGCGATTTCGACAAGGTGCTGCGCCGCGCCGAGGCAGAGGCTGACATGTCAGGCTTCCCCGCCCGCCGGGAGGCCGCCGCCAACGAGGGCAAACTGCGTGGCATCGGGCTGTGCTACTATATCGAAAGCATTCTGGGCGATCCGTCGGAGACCGCCAAGCTGGAGCTTTCCGGCAGCGGCGCCACGCTTTATGTCGGCACCCAGTCCAACGGACAGGGGCACGAGACGGTCTACCGCCAGTTGACGCATGACTATACCGGCATCCCGCTGGATCAGATCACGCTGGTGCAAGGCGACAGTGACCGGATCGCCAAGGGCGGCGGCACAGGCGGGTCGCGTTCTGTGACCACGCAAGGCTCCGCCATCAAGGCGACGGGCGAGGCGGTCATCGACAAGTTCAAACCTTTCGTGGCCGACCAGATGGGCGTGCCGGATGTGGCCTTTGAAGACGGCAATTTCCGCGCCGAGGGCTCTAACGTGGTGATGACGCTGATCGAGGCTGCAGAGCTGGCCGAGGCCGCCGGGAAGGAAGCGCTGCTGACCACGTCGGAGACGATCACACTGCCCGGCCGCTCCTTCCCGAATGGCTGCCATGTGGCTGAGGTCGAAGTTGATCCCGAGACCGGCGTTACCGAGGTCGCGAAGTTCACCGTAGTCGATGATTTCGGTGTGCTGATGAACCCGATGCTCGCCGAAGGGCAGGTTCATGGCGGCGTGGTTCAAGGCATCGGCCAGGCCATTTCCGAGCATGTGGTCTATGACGAGGACGGCCAGCTTCTGACCGCAAGTTTCATGGATTACGGCCTGCCGCGCGCCGGTGACGTGCCGATGATCCACTTCCATTCGGAGCCCGTCCCCTCCACCGCGAATGAGCTGGGCATGAAAGGGTGTGGCGAAGCGGGCACAGTTGGTGCTCTGGCAGCTGTGTCAAATGCAGTGCTTGATGCCCTTTGGAATAAAGGGGTGCGCAAGGTCGATATGCCTTTCACACCACATAGAGTCTGGCAGTGGTTGCACCAGCGGTAGGCTGAATTCCGCCGGACAATCAGTTGTTTCTTAACCAGCTTTATCGTTGTTAGGGAATCGTTAACAATCACGGATGCTGTTCCTCACGTGAAGAGGTCTGCGCCTACAAGTGATCAAGGACCGATATGAGAACGATGTTTTTAACCGCCGCGGCGGCTTTGGGTTTCGCGTTGCCAGCGGCAGCGGCCACGATCCCTTTTGACGCAACTGTCGATAACGGGATTTACGATGGCTTTACCGCTTCCGGTGAGCTGACATTTGACGAGACACTGCTGACTGGCATGGGTTGGGAAAGAATAACGGTCTCGGGACTTGAGGCCGACTACGCCGACCCAACACTCAGCATTTCCTTCGCGGGCGGCCCCGTCTCATTTGATGAAACCAACGATATCGACTACCCGGACTTCCCTGGGTTTCTGTTTTATGAAGGTGAGTTGGCCTTTGTGGCCTTTGCCGTCGAGAGTGGCACGAACGGCGTCGACTTGGTGGAGCCCTACGGCGTGATCGGCTTTTCTTTTGCCGAACTGAACCTCGACACCGACGGCAGGGCCGCCATTGATGTCATAGTCGAATACGTCCCACCCCCGCCAGAATTGCCCCTGCCAGCATCAGCGCCGATGCTTTTGATCGCCGTTGGCGGCCTGGGTCTTGCCCGGAGGTTTCGGCGCAGCTGAGGCATAATCGGATCCCGCGCTGACAGCACTTCGTAGCGTGGTGTCAGGTCATCGGATGCCGCATTTTTGCTTATATGACCGGAGGGCCCTAGAAATTTACAAGGGTCATCCGGCTTTATTTGGTTTTGGCATGGTCCGCGAAGGCCCGCGCGGACCGCGTCATGCTCACAACCCACATGTGAGAACCCGTGACTTGGCAAAGCCGCGGCGCCCCGGCTAGGGTGCCGTGAAACGTTGCTGAAGGACCTTCATGCCCGCCCGCCTGCCTAAGACGATCAAAAGACTGCTCGGCCATGGCTTGGGCATGTCTGATGCTCTGAAAAATGCCGTTGGGTTTGGCCCTGCTGAAACCTGTGTCCACCCGGCGACCGCCGCGTCGGCCATCCGCGGGCCGGTCACGCATGTGGTGATCCTTGACGGCACAATGTCGACGCTCAAGGAGGGGCACGAGACGAATGCGGGCCGCACCTTCCGGCTGCTGTCTGAGATGGCGCCAAGCAAGGCAATCTCGCTGAAATATGAGGCCGGCATTCAATGGCGCGGGGTGCGCCGGGCCATTGACGTGATGGCGGGCGTGGGCATCAACGACCAGATCCGTAGCGCCTATGGCTTCATCGCGTCGCGATACCGGCCGGGCGACCGGATTTTCCTGTTCGGCTATTCCCGTGGGGCCTATGCCGTTCGTAGCCTCGCCGGCGTCATTGACCTGATCGGGCTGGTCAAGGCCGATTGCGCGACGGAGCGCAAAGTGCGCCAGGCCTATCGCCATTACCGTATGGACCCCGGCAGCAGCGCGGCGGCGGCGTTTCGCAAAGTGCATTGCCACCCCTCCGCCCCGATCGAAATGGTCGGGGTCTGGGACACGGTGCGCGCGCTTGGGTTTCGCGCGCCGGTGCTTTGGCGCTTCTCCCCCGAGGAACACGCGTTTCATTCCACCCACCTGGGCAAAACCGTCCGCCACGGATATCACGCGCTTGCGCTGAACGAGACGCGAAACGCCTTCTCCCCGGTGCTGTGGCAAAGCGAGGCAGAGCATGAAGGCACGTTGCAACAGGTCTGGTTTGCCGGCAGCCATGGCGATATCGGGGGCCAGCTCAGCGGGTTCGAGGCCGCGCGCCCCCTGTCAAACCTGCCGCTGATCTGGATGCTTGAGAACGCCAGCCGCTGCGGGCTGCCCCTGCCTGACGGATGGCAGACGCGCTACCCTGTCGACGTGGACGCGCCCTCTGTTGGAACGTTTGCCAATTGGGGCAAACTGTTCCTGCAACGCAGCACCCGTGAGGTCGGGCTGGACCCCTCCGAGACCGTGCATCCAAGCGCTGCCAGCCGCCGGGCGGGATGGGCCTACAAGCTGCCATGGGTCGCGCGCCCCGATGTGGAGCGGCTGCGTAGCTAGGGTTTCCCGCGACCATTCTTCCAGCGGACGACTTTTTGTTGCGCGACATCGCGGGAGGTCGCATTCTGAAAAAACCCGTGGGCAAATCTGCGGCCAGGTAATGCAGACAGCGGCGGGAGGGGAAAGATGCTGCAATCATTGAATTTGGATCAGGGTCGCCTGCCAGAGCCCCTGCGCGATCAATATTGGCAGGACGGCTTTCTGTTCCCCGTGCCGGTGATGGACGCCGCGGAAGCGGGTGACATGCGCGCGGAGCTGGAACAGATCGAGGCGGAGTGGCTTGACGCGGGGCTGCCCCAGCCGCTCAACACCTATAAGCGCATCAACGCCCATATCGTGATGCCGCTGGCCACCCGCATCGCCACCCATCGGGGCGTGCTCGACGCGGTTGAGGGGGTGTTGGGCCCCGACATTCTGGTCTTCTCCGCCGAGTTTTTCATCAAGGAACCGCGCACAACGCAAATCGTCTCCATGCATCAGGACCTGACCTATTGGGGCCTCGGCGCCATTGACGGGCTGGTCACCGCCTGGGTGCCGCTGTCGCCCGCAACGCCCGCTTCGGGCTGTATGGATTTCGTACGCGGCAGCCACAAACACGCGATCCTGCCGCATGAAGACACATTCGACGAAAACAACCTGCTCAGCCGTGGGCAGGAGGTCGCTGTCGACGTGGCGGACGAAGACAAGGTGGCCATAGAAATTCACCCCGGCCAGATGAGCCTGCATCACGGGCTGACCATTCACGGCTCCGGCCCCAACACGAGCGACGACCGCCGCATCGCCGCCGTGGTCCGCTACATGCGCCCCGACGTGCTGCCCGAAGGCAGGCAGACCGAGGTCATGCTGGCCCGCGGGTCAGACAGCACCGGCCGCGCCACCCTGCTCCCGCCACCGGCGGCGAATTTCGAGCCGAAAGCCCTGGCCCGATACGAGGCAATCCGGCAGGCGCAGGCAAAGGTGATGATGAAGGGCGCGAAGGGGCAGAATGCGATGTATGACAGTGCAACGTCCGCTAATTGACCTTTATACCCAGGCTCTTTCGTAAATCATCAAGTCGAGCGGGTTCAACGCGATTGAAGCGCGGATCATCGCATAGCTTTCGCAGATTCTTACTATTAGTGCGGTAGAGTTTCGCTGGCAGTATGGACAGCGCATCGACGCCAATCGTGATCGGCTTATCAAGTGTTAGTTTTTCCAGCCGCAACCCCGAGCGCGAAGTAGTTTCAACACCATCACTTTGTGTCACGGGCGTTGCTGCGCCATCCGTTTTATCGGGTTCTCTCGACGCGCCTGGCACGGTGGAAAAACCATTCGACGCAAAATACTCGACCCCAGATGCGCGTATCACGCGCGTCACGATCGAAATGCTGATATCGTCCAAGTTGCCGCTGCCCAGTGTAATAGCCGACGCGCAAAGACCTCGTTTGAACTTGTCGGTGTTTTTCCTCTCATCAAGGAAATCCAGGAATCCGCCAACCACATCGATATCAGCTAGTTCGGCGGTTGTCAGACCCGTCAAAGAGAGGCTGAGAGAGGCGCTGCTTTCAAAATTGACCCCGAACAGGTCCCTCAGAAAGCTCTGCGGCAATATTTTGTCGCCGTTCAGTTTGTTGAGCCGAAAGGTCTCAATGCCGGGGAGGATCGCAACTTCTTCCTTCTGTTCAGCAAAGCTGATTGTCGTATCCTGCGCTTTGTACAGGATTCGCGAATCCAGTGTCGCCGCCCGTTCTTTGATGCGGTGAATGCGGATATCGCCTATCTCGACCCCACCCCGCGGGGGGTATAGCGGTACAAAGGAATAACTGACCACTGCGCGCGACCAGCGTTCTTTCACATCAACTACAGGCGGTTCGGTACAGGCGCCCAACACAAGGGCGGCAGGCAGGGCATATAATAATTTTGGCATTTGGAAATCCCACGCGTTACTCTTTCAATGCCTATTGAGCTAGGGAACGGGCGGCGATGGCGCATACCCCAAATGGGCTACGACTGTTCGATCTTTGATCCGAAATTCATCATCAGGCGGGCGAGCTGCGTCCTGTTGGTGCACCGCGTCTTGGCCAAGACTGATTTTATTTGAACATTTACTGTCGCGGGGGAGCGGCCACGGCGTTCTGCAATCTCGGTATTGGTCAAGCCATCCGCAACATAGCTCAGAACCGCGGCCTCCGATTGGGTCAGGCCAAAGGTTCTGCGCATTACATCGCTGTCCACAAAAACGCCGCGGGATGTGTCGAAGCTGAAAATGATCGCGCCCCC
>CALHHY010000062.1 GCA_938030665.1 uncultured Litoreibacter sp.
GGCACCAGAAAGTCCCGCGCGCCTTCGGGGCTGGAGGCCGTGATAATCGGCGTCTGAAACTCGCGGAACTTCAGGTCCCACATCCGCTTGCGCATCGACGCCACCACGTCCGAGCGCAGCACCATATTGCGCTGCAGCTTCTCGCGCCGAAGGTCCAGAAAGCGGTATTTCAGCCGGGTCTCTTCGGGGTATTCCTGCTCGCCAAACACCATCAACGGCAGCTCGTCCGCTTTGCCCAGCACCTCAATGTCGCGGATGAACACTTCAATTTCGCCGGTCGGGATCTTGGCGTTCACGAGGCTCTCGTCACGCGCCATGACATTGCCGTCAATGCGGATGCACCACTCAGAGCGTACCTTCTCGATCTCGGCAAATACCGGGCTGTCAGGGTCCGCCATCACCTGCGTCATGCCGTAATGGTCACGCAGGTCGATAAACAAAAGGCCCCCATGGTCGCGCACCCGGTGCACCCAGCCCGACAGACGCACGGTGTCGCCCACGTTGGATGTGTTCAGGTCGGCGCAAGTGTGGCTGCGAAAATCATGCATGTCGGGTGCCCTTTCAAAGGCCAAAATCAAAACTGTCAGGTTGCCGCCCGACAAACATGCCAAACGGCGCGAAGTCAAGCCGGGCTCGCACCAGAAACGCCGCCCATTCAGATTTGCAGCTGCGCAAAACACTGTTTCGTAGCCCAGACATCCTTCGCCCTCAACACTCATCAACATTTGACCTCGGCGCGCAAAGATATATGAACGATGGGGTTGATTTCAAAACGACATGTCACATGCCGTTCATGCGCGCTTTTTCAGCGCTGATTTTAGGTTTGCGCCGGCGGGGCCAGGTGGCAATAGTTCAAGGAACGTACGAACGCGATGTGGAACACCCTTTTTGCGGCCATGCTCCGCCGCCTTGTCAAAACCGGTGACCTGACGCTGGTGATGCCAAACTCCGAAATTCTCACGCTGGGCAACGGGCAGGCACCCTCGGTCCATGTCACGCTGCACGGTGCCGACCTGCCGCGCAAGCTGATCCTCAACCCCGAGCTTGCGATGGGCGAGGCCTATATGGACGAGGCCCTGACCATCCAAGACGACGACGTGCGCGGCTTTCTGACCCTGATCGTGCGCAATTTCGGGCAAGGCCACCTGCCGCAAACCCAAAAGCTGATGCGCGCGCTGCGCATCGCCAAACGCCGCTGGGACCAGTTCATCCCGCGCGGGGCCGCCGCCAAAAACGCGCAGCACCATTACGACATCTCGACCCCGTTCTACTACCTGTTCCTCGACGAGGACCGCCAATATACCTGCGCCTATTTCAAGGACCCCGGCTTCACGCTCGAACAGGCGCAAGAGGCCAAAAAGGCCCATATCGCCGGCAAGCTGATGATCAAGCCCGGCATGCGGGTGCTCGATATCGGCTCTGGCTGGGGCGGGCTGGCCATCACGCTGGCCAGGGATTACGGCGCGCATGTCACCGGGGTCACCTTGTCAGAGGAACAACGCAAAGCCGCCACCCTGCGCGCACAGGAGGCCGGCGTCGCCGATAAGGTCGACTTCCGCCTGCAAGACTACCGCGACGTGACCGAGCAGTTTGACCGCATCGTCAGCGTCGGCATGCTCGAACATGTCGGCCAGCCGCAATACCCGACCTATTTCAAGCAGGTCGAGAAGAACCTGGCCAAGGACGGCATCGCGCTGATCCATTTCATCGGCCGCGTGGGACCGCCCGGCAATCTCAGCCCGTGGTTCCAGAAATACATCTTTCCCGGCGGCTACACCCCCGCCCTGTCCGAGGTCGCCTCCGTGATTGAGAAGACCTCGCTTGAGCCGGCTGATATTGAGGTCTGGCGCACCCATTATGACCGCACGCTCTATGAATGGCTGATCCGCTTTGAGGACCGCCTCGATGAGGTCCGCGCCATGGGCTATGATGAACGCTTCATCCGCATGTGGCGCTACTACCTGATCGCCTCTGAACTCAGCCTCAGCGACATGCCGCATGTGCTCTACCATGTGCAGCTGCACAAACACCAAGGCGTGGTGCCTATCACGCGCGACTACCTCTATGTCAAAGGCGCGCCCGAGCCGCACTCCTCCTTCCCGGAGGGCTTCGTGCCAGAGAAATAGGCCCAGACCGCGCCAAGCGCGAAATGACCCTACCCTCCTCAAAAGACCAAAGCGTCACGCCGTTCCAAACACGCGCCCGCCCTCCAAAACGCGCCACATGCCTCATATGGTCTTCCCATGTTCGAAAAATCCTCTGGGGGATGCCCCTGCGGCGGGGCGTGAAACGCCCCAAGAGCAGAAAATGTAGCGCGCGGCGCAAGCCGCTCCTGTGGGTAAATCCGGGCATCAGAAGAATCGCTGCTATTCGACTTGCACCCTCCCTTACGACTCCTTACACCCACGATAATTTGCGCAAACTTGGGGGTCAGGCCATGCCAAAAAGAACCGATATCAACTCCATCATGATCATCGGCGCGGGCCCCATTATCATTGGACAGGCCTGCGAGTTTGACTATTCCGGCGCGCAAGCCTGTAAGGCGCTGCGCGAGGAAGGCTACCGGGTCATCCTCGTCAACTCCAACCCTGCCACGATCATGACCGACCCCGAAATGGCCGATGCCACCTATATCGAGCCGATCACGCCAGAAATCGTCGCCAAGATCATCGAAAAAGAACGCCCCGACGCGCTGCTGCCCACCATGGGCGGGCAAACCGGTCTCAACACCTCACTGGCGCTTGAAGAAATGGGCGTGCTTGAGAAATTCAATGTCGAGATGATCGGTGCCACCCGCGAGGCCATTGAAATGGCCGAAGACCGCAAACTCTTCCGCGAAGCGATGGACCGGTTGGGCATTGAGAACCCCAAAGCCACCATCGTCACGGCCCCCAAAGACGAGAATGGCAAATATGACGTAAAGGAGGGCGTCAGAATCGCCCTCGACGCGCTGGAAGAGGTCGGCCTGCCCGCCATCATCCGCCCAGCCTTCACCATGGGTGGCACCGGCGGCGGGGTCGCGTATAACCGCGACGATTACGAGGCGATTTGCCACTCCGGCCTCGACGCCTCTCCGGTCGGCCAAATCCTTGTGGATCAATCCCTTCTGGGCTGGAAAGAATATGAGATGGAGGTCGTGCGCGACCGCGCCGACAACGCGATCATCGTCTGCGCCATCGAAAACGTCGACCCGATGGGCGTGCATACCGGCGACAGCATCACCGTGGCTCCGGCCCTGACCCTGACCGACAAAGAATACCAAATCATGCGCAACCACTCGATTGCGGTGCTGCGCGAGATTGGGGTCGAAACCGGCGGCTCCAACGTGCAATGGGCGGTCAACCCTGCTGACGGGCGCATGGTGGTGATCGAGATGAACCCAAGGGTCTCCCGCTCCTCCGCGCTCGCCTCCAAAGCGACCGGCTTCCCCATCGCCAAGATCGCCGCCAAGCTCGCCGTGGGCTACACGCTTGACGAGCTGGACAATGACATCACCAAGGTCACGCCCGCGTCATTTGAGCCCAGCATCGACTATGTCGTCACCAAGATCCCGCGCTTCGCGTTTGAAAAATTCCCCGGCTCCGAGCCGAACCTGACAACGGCGATGAAATCCGTGGGGGAGGCTATGTCCATCGGCCGCACCTTCCACGAGTCGATGCAAAAGGCCCTCGCCTCGATGGAAACCGGTCTGACCGGCTTTGACGAGATCGCGATTGACGGCATGCCGGGCGCGTCGGATGTCGAATGGGGTCCGGCAGCGGATGGCGACATCATCCCGCGCATCGTCATCGGCAAAACCGCAACCGCGCAGCAGGCCATCGACAAAACCCTGACGCGCGAGCTGGCCAAGCAAACCCCCGACCGGCTGCGCGTCATCGCCCATGCCATGCGGTTTGGTTTCTCCAATGACGAGATCAACGAGATTACCAGTTTCGACCCGTGGTTCCTCGCCCGCATCCGCGAAATCATCGCCGTTGAGGCAGAGCTTGCGCGCGACGGCTTGCCCATGTCTGAAGACGGCCTGCGCCAGCTCAAAATGCTGGGCTTCACCGACGCCCGCCTTGCCAAACTCACAGGGCGCGCCGAAAAAGACATCCGCAAGTCCCGCCAGAACCTCGGCGTGGTCGCCTGCTTCAAACGCATCGACACCTGCGCCGCCGAGTTCGAGGCGCAGACACCCTACATGTATTCCACCTATGAGGCCCCGATGATGGGAGAGGTCGAATGCGAGGCCCGCCCCTCGGGTGCCAAAAAGGTTGTCATCCTCGGCGGCGGCCCCAACCGGATCGGTCAGGGGATCGAGTTTGATTATTGCTGCGTCCACGCCTGCTATGCGCTGACGAAAGCGGGTTACGAGACGATCATGATCAATTGCAACCCAGAGACGGTGAGCACCGATTACGACACCTCCGACCGGTTGTATTTCGAACCCCTGACCTTCGAGCATGTGATGGAAATCCTGCGTGTCGAGCAGGAAAAAGGCGAGCTTCACGGCGTCATCGTGCAGTTCGGCGGCCAGACGCCGTTGAAGATCGCGCAGGCGCTGAGCGACGAGGGGATCCCGATCCTTGGCACCACGCCCGACGCGATTGACCTGGCAGAGGATCGGGAGCGTTTCCAACAGCTTGTCCAATCGCTTGGCCTGAAGCAGCCGCATAACGCGCTGGCCCATTCCGACGCAGAAGCCTTTGAGAAGGCGAAAGAAATCGGCTTCCCGCTGGTGATCCGCCCTTCTTACGTTCTGGGCGGGCGCGCGATGGAAATCGTGCGCGATCAGGCCCAGCTGGAGCGCTATATCTCCGAGGCCGTCGTGGTGTCTGGCGACAGCCCCGTACTGCTCGACAGCTACCTTTCGGGCGCGGTGGAGCTGGACGTAGACGCGCTTTGCGACGGCGAGGCGGTGCATGTGGCCGGCATCATGCAACATATCGAAGAGGCCGGCGTTCATTCCGGCGACAGCGCCTGTTCGCTGCCCCCCTATTCCCTGTCGACTGACACCATTGCCGAGATTCGCCGCCAGACCGAAGCATTGGCGCGCGCGCTGCATGTCGTCGGGCTCATGAATGTGCAATTTGCCATCAAGGACGATGAAATCTTCCTGATCGAGGTGAACCCTCGCGCCTCGCGAACCGTGCCTTTCGTGGCAAAGGCCATCGGCTCCCCCATTGCCTCCATCGCGGCGCAGGTCATGGCAGGTGCCAAGCTCGCCGATTTCACCCTTGTCGACCCGATGATCGACACATTCGCGGTGAAAGAGGCCGTGCTGCCCTTCGCCCGTTTCCCCGGCGTGGACACGATCCTTGGCCCCGAAATGCGCTCCACCGGAGAGGTGATGGGTTCCGACCCGACCTTCGCGGGGGCCTTCCTGAAGGCGCAGATGGGGGCAGGCACCGAGCTGCCGGAAGACGGTGCGGGCCAGGTTTTCATCTCTATCCGCAACGAGGACAAGACGCCTGCGATGCTGGCCGCGGTGAAAACCGTAGCCGGGCTGGGCCACCCGATCCTGGCCACGCGCGGCACGGCGAAATGGTTGAAGGGTGAGGGGCTTGAGGTTGAGATCGTCAACAAGGTCTATGAAGGGCGCCCCGACGTGACCGACCAGATGAAGGACGGGCTGATCTCGCTGGTCTTCAACACCACGGAGGGCGCGCAGGCGGTCGAGGATAGCAAAAGCATCCGCTCCATCGCGCTTTACGACAAAATCCCCTATTATACGACGGCCGCCGGGTCGCAGGCCGCCGCTATGGCGATGCAGGCGCGGGTCGAGGGCGAAATCAGCGTAATGGCGCTTCAGGGATAACGGGAAAGGGACCGCTATGGCCTCATCGAACACGCCTGCGGCCCCTTCCCCCTGGGACACACATTTCCCGTCTGAGATAGACGCCGATTTCTACCGCTCGCAATACCCCGATTTGCGGCGCATGACGTCTGAGGAAGCAGTGGCGCATTTTGCCCAATATGGCCGGGCGGAAGGGCGGCAAGCCTCGCCCGCAGCGTTGCGGGCCGCCTTCACGGCCTACCTGCCCACAGATCAGCGCGCGTTGGAGATCGGCCCCGGCGCGGACCCCGTTTTGCGCGGACCACATGTCAGCTATTTCGACGTGCATGACACGGCGGGCATGCGGCAATGGGCCAAGGGCGTCGGCAAGGACCCCGCGGAAATTCCGCAGATCACCTATACCGACCCGGCGGGCGATCTGGGCGTGATAGACGCGACGTTTGGCTTCGTCTTTTCCAGCCATTGCGTGGAGCATCAACCGGACCTGATCGGCCATCTCAACAAGGTGCATGACCTGCTGGCACCGGGCGGAATTTACGCGTTCATCCTTCCTGACGCACGCTTCTGCTTTGATGCGTTGCGGCCGCGTAGCTCTGTCGGGGCAGTCGTGGCCGCCCATGTCGAAGGGCATCGCGTTCACAGCCTCGCCAACCGCATCGACCATCAGCTGCTGGCGACCCATAACGAGGCGGGTCGTCATTGGGAGGGGGAGCATGGAGCGCCGCAGGGCAATGCCCAAAGCATTCTGGACGCAGTCGCCCTATGGCAGAAGGCGCGTGATCAATATGTCGACACCCATGCCTGGCAGCTGGACCCGCAACTGCTGCGCGACGTGCTAAAATGGTCGCAACTGGCGGGATACCTAAAGCCCACGCCCTTGCGGGTTTACGACACCCCAAAAGGGCAGTTCGAATTCATGGTGGTAGTCGGCGCCTAAGGCGGCGAAGCCCAATGCGCCTAGAACGTTTTGCTGTCCTTGGCTTCGCTTTCAAGATGCAACTTCATATCCACCAGCACCTTTTGCAGCTCGAGCGTCTCAGAAAGCATCCGCTTGGCCTCGGTCGCGGTGATCACGCCGTCCTCGATAGAGAGGTTGTACTCCCCCATCAGATTGGCGAAGCGCTGCGCGAGCGCCACGATGTCGGAATTCACCGTTGCCTCACTCGGCCGGTTCTCGTGGCCCAGTGACAGCTTGTTGCCGTTCAGCTCCGCCAGCGCGGTGGAAACGTGCGGGAAACTCGCAGCGGCCTCAAGGGAGGCAACAGCATTGATCGGCATAAATCGGTCCGCGTGCTCTTCGTTATTGGCGTAATATCGCCCAATGGTGGCCTTCGATTTGCCGATCAGCTCGCCAGCGGCCTCGATACCGACGTCTTTAACAAGCATCTCGGTATGTTTTTTAAGGTATTTTTCCATCGCATTCATACCAGACCCTTTCAGCCAGAACTATCTGAAATGCTATGGGGAAACGGCTGTATCGTTTCCCCTTCCACAACAATTCAGCTCACTAGTATACCGGCATAGTTCGCCGACGCGCGGGGATCAATGGTGTAAAGACAGGTCTTTGTCACAAATGCACCAGGTGGGGGGCCACAAGGCGGGTCTGTCGGTGTTCGAAGGTTGCAGGCACGCCGCTTTAGCTCACGGAAGGCCTCCCACTCTACCCCCGCTTGCAGCGCTTTCAGGCAGCGGTTAAGCACCGGCATGGCCAAGCTCTATTTCCATTATTCCACCATGAATGCGGGCAAATCGACCCTGCTGTTGCAGGCTGCCCATAACTATCAGGAAATGGGGATGGACTGCTTTTTGCTGACAGCCGATTTTGATGATCGCGCGGGCGAGGGCAAGATCGGCAGCCGCATCGGTTTTGCCAAATCCGCCACCACTTATGGGACCAATGACGACCTGTTCGCGCTGATCGAGGACCGCCTGACCCAAGGCCCCATCGCCTGCGTGATGGTGGACGAGGCGCAGTGGATGTCGAAGGCGCAGGTCTGGCAACTGGCCCGCGCCGTCGACGATCTGGGCGTGCCCGTCATGTGCTACGGGCTGCGCGTCGATTTCCGGGGGGAGTTGTTCCCCGGATCGGCCACCCTGCTGGCACTGGCCGATGAAATGCGCGAGGTGCGCACGATCTGCCATTGCGGCAAGAAGGCCACGATGGTGATCCGCAAGGGCGCCGACGGCAAAGCCGTGACCGACGGCGCGCAAGTGCAGGTCGGCGGGAACGAGACCTACCTGTCGCTCTGCCGCCGCCATTGGCGCGAGGAAACCGGGACCTGATCAGACCGGGTTGGGCGGCGCATCGCCTGCGAAAAACGCGGCCAGATTGGCAAGCGCCATCCGCCCCATATCTTCGCGCACTTCCAACGCGGCCGTGCCCAGATGGGGCAACAGGGTCACATTCTCCATCGCGCGCAAGACGTCTGGAACGACCGGCTCCCGCTCGTAAACATCCAGTCCTGCGCCGCCTATCGCGCCCGCTTGCAGCGCCTTGATCAAAGCCGCCTCGTCAATGACGTCGCCGCGCGCGATATTGACCAGGATCGCATGGGGGCGCATCGCCGCAAAAAACGCCGCGTCGATCAGATGCCGGGTCTGCGCCCCGCCGGGCGTGGCGATCACCACAACATCGGCCGCATGCGCCACATCCAGCGGCCCGGACAATTGCGTTGCCCCCGCGATGGACTTGGCCGAACGGTTGGCAAAGACGATCCGGCAGCCAAAACCAGCCCGGCAGCGATGCGCGATGGCCTGCCCTATCCGGCCCATCCCGATGATCCCCACAGTCTTGCCGCTCAGATGCAGGCCCAGCATCTGCGTGGGCTGCCAGCCGCCCCAGTTGCCCGCGCGCACCAACCGCTCCCCCTCGCCGGCGCGGCGGGCGGTCATCAGCATGAGGGTCAGGGCGATATCTGCCGTGGCGTCGGTGACCGCGCCGGGCGTGTTGGTCACGGTGATGCCCCGCGCCTTGGCCGCGTCGGCTGCGATATGGTTATAACCCACCCCAAAATTGGCGATGATCCGGGTTTTCAGATCGCCGGCTTGCGCAATCGCCTCTGCGGTGAAGCCGTCGCCAAGCGTGGGCAGGATCGCGTCATAGGTCTCCAGCGCGGTGGTGACCTCCGCCTCCGACATCGGCTCTTCGGTTTCGCGCAAGGTGACGTCATAGCCCGCCCGCGCCTCGGCCAGCACGGCGTCCGGCAGCCGTTTCGAGATCAGCAGCGAGCGCATCAGTAAAGCCGCCCGCCAAGCGGCACGTCCTTGTCCGGCACCAGCAGCACAACCTCGTTATCGGCATCCGGCACACCCAGCACCAGCACTTCGGACATGACAGGGCCGATCTGGCGAGGCGGGAAATTAACGACGGCCATCACCCGTTTGCCGGCCAGCGTGTCGGGGTCGTAATGGCGGGTGATCTGGGCGGAGCTTTGCTTTTCCCCCAGCTCCGGCCCGAAATCGACCCAAAGCTTGATCGCGGGCTTGCGCGCCTCCGGAAACGGTTCGGCGCGGGTGATCTGGCCCACGCGGATATCGACCTTCATGAAGTCGTCAAAACTGATCTCGGTCATCGCTTTACCCTCTCAATGCGCGGCCACGTTCGGTCGCGGCTTTGACGGCTTCGGGCAGCAGGGCCGGGAAGCCGCGCGCCTCGTCCATCAGCACCTCAAGCGCGGCCTGCGTGGTGCCATTGGGGCTGGTCACATTGACCCGCAGCTGGGTCGGGGTTTCGGCCGCCTCCATCGCCAGATGCCCTGCCCCCGCCACCGTAGACTTGGCCAATTGCATCGCCAGCGCCTCCGGCAGTCCTTGCGCTACCCCGCCTGCGGCGAGCGTTTCAATCAGGTGAAACACATAGGCCGGGCCGGAGCCGGAGACACCCGTAACCGCGTCAATCTGGTCTTCGTTATCCAGCCGCACAACCTCGCCGACCGCGCCCAAAAGCGCGTCAGCCAGGTCCATCTGCGCGGGCGTCACCTGCGCATTGCCAACAATCGCGGTGATTCCCCGCCCCACGGCGGCGGGCGTGTTGGGCATGGAGCGAATGATCGCGGCCTCTGCTCCGAACACCGTCTCAAACTCCGATATCGGCGTGCCCGCAGCGATGGAGACGAACAGCGTCCCCGCCCCGAAACCTTGCAGCGCCGGCAGCGCCGCGCCCATCATCTGCGGTTTGACAGCGATCAGCACGATGGCAGGCGCATCGGGCAGCGCGGCGTTGACATACACCCCTTGCGCCATCAGCCAGTCCGACGGGTGCGGGTCGATTACATGAACCGCGCCGGCGTCCACGCCTTGCGCCAGCCAGCCCTGCAACAGCGCTGAGCCCATCTTGCCGCAGCCCAGAAGCACCAGCCCGCGCGCGTTCACGTCTGTCATATTCATCTGGCACATCCCCTTGGCCCTGATCCGGTCAGGGGCGGAGATTAGGCGCGGCCATAGGCCTCCGCAATGGCAACCTGCATCGCGTCTTTGGGGGTGCGGTCGCCCCAGCACACCAGCTGGAAGGCGGGGTAAAAGCGCTCCGACGCGATGACGGCGGCGCTGAGCATCCGGTCGATCTGATCTGCCCCCGCGCCCGCGCCGCCCGCAAGCAGCAATCCGTAGCGGTAGACCATCAGTTTTTGCGCCTGCCAGTAGCTAAATGCCCCCGTCCAGCAGGTGTCATTGGCGCGGTTCAGCACGTCGTAAAGCGCGGGTAAACGTTCCTCCGGCGGCTCCATCTCGAAGGTGGAGACCATGCGCAGGGTCTCGTCATAGCCCGACCAGGCGAGCGTGATGGAATAGGTCCGCCACTGCCCCTCAATCGCCATGGCGATCTGGTCCTCGGCGATGCGGTCAAAGTCCCATTCGTGATGTTCGGCAAGCGTTTCCACCAGGTCAATCGGGTGGAGGTCCTCGGTCTCGAGGAAATGTTCCAGCTGCGACATAAGCGGCCCCTGTCTGCTCTGGTGCCTGCAGGCGTTAATCCCCGCTAGGCACTGGGTCCAAATCAAAGGGTCGTTTTGCAATCTAACAGCCCTCACAACATATGGTGTGCGTTGCGAGGGGCTCTGTAAAGGCTTTTATTGTTGTTACCCACAAGAGATTGTGGCGCGGCCCGGTCAATCCACTATTTTGGGGGAGGCTCCGCTGCCGCAAGTTGCGCAATCCGCGCGGCGTTTGACGTTGATCACCCGGGCATCAGCGTAAAGCGCGTCGTAAATCATTAATCGGCCCGCCAGCGTTTGGCCCGCGCCAGTAATCCATTTGATCGCCTCCGCTGCCATCATCGACCCCACAACGCCCGGCAGCGCGCCAATCACCCCCGCCTCCGCGCAGCTTGGGGCCAGCTCTGGCGCCGGGGCTTGCGGGAAAACGCAAGCGTAGCAGGGCGCATCTCCCGCAGGGTGGTAGAGGCTGATTTGCCCCTCCCACTGCGTAATCGCGGCGGATACGAGCGGCACCCCCGCTGCCACGCAGGCCCGGTTGATCAGGTAGCGCGTGTCAAAATTGTCGGTGCCATCCAGCACCAGATCATAGTCAGCCAACAAATCCGGCGCGATCTCCGCATCCAGGCGGCGTTGATAGGGGCGCACGGTCACGAACGGGTTCTGCGCATGGATCGCGTCGGCGGCGGATTGCACCTTGGGCCGGCCCGTATCTGCGTCGCGGTGGATGACCTGCCGTTGCAGGTTGCTGACCGACACTGTGTCGTCATCGACAATGCCGATCGTGCCAACCCCGGCGGCGGCCAGATATTGCAAGGCGGGCGCACCAAGCCCGCCTGCGCCCACGACAAGCACTTTCGCCTGTTTCAGCTTCTTCTGACCCGGCCCGCCCAGCTCCCGCAGGACGATGTGGCGGGCGTAGCGGTCCAGCTCCGCCGGTGAGAAACTGCCTTGTTGCGGCGTGTTTGGGGCCTCGACGGCGTCGTGGCGTGCGCGCAGGCGCGACAGGCCAAACCGGTAGGCCAGCACCAGCGCCACCACGCCCATGAGGATCAGCCAGTTGCGCAGGCTGCCCCCCGTTGCGGCTTTCAACGTATTGCCCTCGGGCAGGGTCGCCTGAATGATCAGCACCGCCACGATAACCAGCCCCGGCAGGAACAGCCGCGCCTGCGGCGATGCGCCCATGACGCGGCCCAGAACGTAAAGCCCCAAGGCTATCGCCAAAACCAGTAACATCTAGCCCCGCCCGGTGGAGCCGAAACCCCCATCCCCACGCGCGGTCTGATCCAGGTCATCCGCCGCCACAAACCGCGCCTGCACGACGGGGGCAATGACCAGCTGCGCGATACGTTCCCCATGGGCGATCTCGAACGGGCTTTCGCCGTGGTTGATCACGATCACCCCAAGAGGGCCGCGGTAGTCGCTGTCGATGGTGCCGGGCGTGTTGGGCAGGCTGATCCCGTGCTTGAGCGCAAGTCCAGAGCGAGGCCGTATCTGCGCCTCGAACCCCGGCGGAATGGCCAGCCGCAACCCGGTCGGCACCAGCGCCCGCGCGCCCGGTGCCAGCGTGACAGGCTGGCGGTCGGCAAAATTGGCGCGCAGGTCAGCACCCGCCGCGCCTGCGGTCTCGTATCGGGGCAGCCCTAGGCTTTGATCGGCCTCCGCCGTCCAGGCCATTGTGATCTGGGGCGTCATGAAAGCGCCTCTGCGATGCGGGCGGCGATCTTGCGGGCGACGTCATCCTTGCTCATCCGGGGCCAGGCATCCGCCCCTTCCGCGCTGATCACGGTGACCGCGTTTTCCGTGCCGCCCATGATCCCGGTCTCCGGGCTGACATCATTGGCGATGATCCAGTCGCAGCCCTTCCGCTCCCGCTTGGCGGTGGCATGAGCGATGACGTCATCGGTCTCCGCCGCGAAGCCCACGACCAGCTTGGGGCGGCCTTTGGTCATCTGCGACACCGTCGCCAGAATATCGGGGTTTTCGGCAAAGGTGAGGGCGGGGGCGCCGTCAGGCCCTTTCTTGATCTTGCTGTCCGAGGCCTGCGCCATGCGCCAATCGGCGACCGCTGCCGCGAAGACCGCCGCATCCGCAGGTAGCGCCGCTTTCGCGGCCTCCAGCATCTGCTGCGCCGTTTGCACTTTGATCACGCGGACGCCGTCGGGTGGCGGCACGTCTGCGGGGCCAGTGACAAAGCTGACCTCCGCACCAAGCGCGGATAAGGCGCGCGCAATCGCCGTGCCCTGCGCCCCGCTGGAGCGGTTGGCAATGTAGCGCACCGGGTCAATCGGCTCATGCGTGGGGCCGGAGGTTACCAGCACATGCTTGCCCTTCAGCGGTCCGTCCTGCAGCGCCGCGCTCACCGCATCGACAATCGCCAGCGGCTCCGCCATGCGGCCCGGCCCGTATTCGCCGCAGGCCATGTCCCCCTCGTCAGGGCCAACCGTCAGGATTCCGTCGCCCTGCAGCGTCGCAAGGTTGCGCTGCGTCGCGGGATGCTCCCACATGCGGACATTCATCGCAGGCGCAATCAGCACCCGCTTGTCCGTCGCCATCAGAAGGGTGGAGGCCAGGTCATTCGCGTGCCCTCCCGCCATCTTGGCCATCAGGTCCGCCGTGGCCGGTGCCACGACAACCAGATCGGCGGCGCGCGACAGCTCGATATGGCCCATCTCGGCCTCGTCGGTCAGGTCGAACAGGTCGCGGTAGACCTTCTGCGCGGACAGGGCCGACGCGCTGAGCGGCGTCACAAATTCCTCTGCCGCACGCGTCAGCACAGGGGTGACCGTGGCCCCACGCTCCCGCAGGCGGCGGATCAGGTCGAGCGATTTGAACGCCGCGATGCCGCCGCCGATGATCAGAAGTATGCGTTTTCCCGCCAGCATGGCCCAACCCCTTTGGTCGCTATCGCCTTGTTAGGTAGGGGGTTTAAGCGGCTGGGGCAATCAATTGCTGCGAAAGGCCGCGCAGGGGTCATCTTGCGTTTGCGGCGCGTCGCTGAGCAGCCACAGGTCATATTCACCGCTCGGCGGGGCCGCATGAAGCTGCGCAAGGCTGACCACAGCGGTCTCCGGCGCGGCGGCCATCAACGCGGCGGGCATAGCCCATTTGCGGATATGGCCATTGCCGGTGATTACCGCGACCGGGCCGCCTGTTTCGCCAAGCGCCTGCAAGGCAACACGGGAAAAATGGGCGTCGCGCAGCCGTTGCGCCTCCACCATGCCGGGCAACATCTCTTCGGGCAGCGCGTCGCAATGGGCCCGCGCCTGCAACCCTTCGCGTGCAGTTTGCTGATCTTGGGGCAACGGATCGATCAAGCCGAACGCTGCCGCCTCGGACCCGAAAACAGCCGCAGCCCCGTCGCTGATCGCGCGTCGCACATCGGCCCGAGGCAGGGCCGCGCCATAAAGCGCGGCGTCAGGGGCGGCGGCGAAAATGGAGGCATAGATCGCAAAATCGGGCCAGCCACTGCCGGTCCACCCGAAAGCTGCATCAAGCGCCGCGCTGTCTGTTCGCGAGACGCCGTCAGCGGCGGCCACTTGCTCGGGAGTCAGCATCTCGAACAGAATGGCTGCCGGGCTTATCGTTTGGATCGCCGCCGCCTGCCGCTCGTGATGCAAGGCATTGTCGTGGAATTCGCCCAGCAAGTAGATGTCAGCTTTGCCGAGGGCCTCCAGCTCCCCTACCTCAATCTGCCGGGCATGGGCGTCGGATAGGCAAACGGCCCCCGCAAGGGCTGCGGCCGCGATGCAGCTTTTCACGGGGTCAGTGCGCCAGAAACTGGTGCACCTCGCTCGCGTCATTCTCAAGATGTTTGCGCATCTTCGCGAAGGCGCCCGCTTCAAGCTGGCGTACCCGCTCCTTGCTGAGACCCAGTTCGTTACCAAGGCTTTCCAGCGTGCGCGGGCCGTCGCGCAGTTTGCGTTCGCGAATGATGAATTGCTCCCGTTCGTTCAGTTTGCTCATGGCCTGCACCAACCAGCCGCGCAGCGCGTCAGTGTCATGGCTGTGCTCAACCTGTTCGGCAGCTTGCGGGCTGTCGTCTTCCAGCGCGTCAATCCATTCGCGCCCCTCATCTTCGGTCGACTGGGTAGCGTTCAACGAGAAATCGGAACCTGCCAGCCGCCCTTCCATCATTTCGACGTCATGCAACGGCACGCCCACTTCGGTGGCGATCATCTCGCGCAGCTGGTAGCGGTCCAGTGCCTCGCCGCGCGACGCGGCCTCACGCTCCAGCCGGGCCTGCACACGGCGCATGTTGAAAAACAACGATTTTTGCGAAGACGTGGACCCGGTGCGCACCATTGACCAGTTGCGCATCACGTGGTCCTGGATTGAGGCCTTGATCCACCACACGGCGTAGGTCGAAAACCGCACGCCGCGGTCGGGGTCAAACTTGTCAGCGGCCTTCATCAGGCCCAGACCCGCTTCTTGAATAAGGTCATTCATCGGGGCGCCGTAGCGTTTGAATTTCGCCGCCATGGAAATCGCCAGTCGCATATAGGCGGTAATCAGGCGGTGCAGCGCTGCCTCGTCACGCTCGTCGCGCCAGGCATAGGCCAGTCTAAGTTCAGTTTCCGCGTCCAGCAACTCCGCCTTCATGGCTGTACGTGAGAGGGTCCGGTCATAATTCGCGTCGAGAGCCATTCTAAAATTCCCTGCGGTTATTGCGTAGCCTTTTGGCGGTTATCGTGGTTGTTACGGTGGCACTTGGAAATCGGATCAAAGGAAATTCGCCGTGGATGTGCAGAAATCTTGCCTACCTGCCCTGACATTGGTGATTGGCGGAGCGTCCTGTGGCAAATCAGATTTTGCTGAACAGCTTGTGATCGCTGACGGAAGGCCGCGATATTACGTAGCGACCGCGCAGGCCTTTGATGATGAGATGCGTGCCAAAATTGCGGCCCACAAAGCCGCACGGAAGGGCGTGGGCTGGCACACAATTGAAGAGCCGTTGGCGCTTGCCCAAACTCTTCCATCGGTGCCCAAAGGGGCCGTGACATTGATTGACTGCGCAACGCTTTGGCTCACAAATCTGGTGATGTCGGAGGCCGATATCGCCGCGCAAACCGCCGCTTTGCTCAGCGCCGTTAACCACGATCGCGGTCCGACTGTTATCGTCAGCAACGAGGTCGGGCAGGGAATAGTTCCCGAAAATCGCATGGCTCGGCAATTTCGGGGCCATCAGGGTGCGTTGAACCGCAAGATTGCTGCGCAGGCCGATCTGGTGGTCCAGGTCGTTGCGGGCATACCGCTGGTCCTCAAAGGCGCTCTGCCCGGGGGCAGCCTGTGACCCGTTGGTGGTGGGTCCGGCATGGCCCGACGCATCAGAAAAACTTCACCGGTTGGCGCGACGTGCCTGCCGATCTCAGTGACACCGCCCAAATCGCAAGCCTCGCCGCATATCTGCCGCAAGAGGCCGTCGTGATCTCCTCCGATCTCAGCCGCGCGGTTCAAACCGCTGACGCGATTGGCGGCGACAGGCCGCGCCTGCCCCACGACCCGCAGCTGCGCGAATTTGATTTCGGCGCCTGGGACGGCCTGCATTTCGAGGAGGTCGCCGCCCGTGATCCCGACCTCTCCCGCCAGTATTGGGAACAGCCGGGCAGCATCCAGGCCCCGGATGGCGAAAGCTGGGATATGGCCGCCGCGCGGGCCAACCGCGCCGTTGACGCGCTGAACGCTGAGGGCCACCGCGACATCATCGCGGTGGCGCATTTCGGGCTGATCCTGACACAACTGCAACGCGCCTCGGGCCGCACGGCCTATTCCGTGCTTGCCCAGAAGATCGATCCACTATCCGTCACCCAGCTCAGCCACACGGATGGCCATTGGCAAGTGGGCGTCGTCAATCACATGCCGTGATGGCTGCCGTCACGATTGAGTGTTTCCCATCTGACGTGCGCTTGGGCTAATCTGCGACCCATGACATATGATCTTTATATCGGCGACCGCAGCTACTCCAGCTGGTCCCTGCGCGGCTGGCTTTTGTTCGAGAAATTCGGCATCCCCGTGCGCACGCATCTGGTAGATTTCTCACAAGACGCTGGCGTCGCGGCGCAGATAGCCGCCCTTGCCCCCGCCCGCACCGTGCCAAGCGTGCAATTGGAGGATGGCACCGTCCTGTCCGAGTCGCTGTCAATCGCGGAGGAGCTTGCCTCCCGCCACCCCGATGCCGGGTTATGGCCCGCCGACCCATCCGCCCGCGCCATCGCGCGCAACCTCACATCCGAAATGCACGCAGGTTTCGGCCCGCTGCGCGAGTTCTGCCCGATGAATATGCGGGCGGCCTATCACGGCATTGATGTGCCCGAAGATGTCACAAGCGATTTGCGGCGGCTCGAGGTGATCTGGTCCCATGCGCGCGCCGCAACCGCGCCGAAAGGGCCGTGGCTGGCGGGGCCCTATAGCGTGGCGGATGCGTTCTACGCCCCCGTGGCCGCGCGGATTGCAGGCTACGGCTTGGACGTGGACGGTGCGGCGCAGGCCTATGTTGCGGCGCATCTGGCCGATCCCGCCTTCCGCCGCTGGCGTGCCATGGGGGCCGCGCGGGGGGCCGATCTGCCGTGGTATCGCCGCCCTTACCCTCAGACCGACTGGCCCGGCCCCGATCCCATTCCGGCAGAGGCCGTGGATGAAGGCACGCCCGAAAACACCGCCTGCCCCTATTCGGGAAAGCCCATCACCCATCTTGGCAAATTCGACGGCCGGGTCTTCGGTTTTTGCAACGCTTTCTGCCGCGACAAGACGGTGGCCGATGCCGGTGCCTGGCCTGCTTTCATGGCCGTTTACGACTCCTAAACCATTTCGCCGATAGCCCTGATGGCAATAATTTCACGCATGCAGGGCGCAGGACATGGTTGCACGGACCTACACGGTCGCTTTTGAAGGGATCGACGCCCGGCTGGTCGAGGTGCAATGCGCGGTGGCGCCGGGCCTGCCGTCCTTCTCCATCGTGGGGCTGGCCGACAAGGCGGTCAGCGAGGCGCGAGACCGGGTGCGCAGCGCTTTATCTTCGCTCTCCATCGCCATGCCGTCGAAACGGGTGACGGTGAACCTGTCCCCCGCCGACATGCCGAAGGAGGGGTCGCATTTTGACCTGCCGATTGCCCTGTCGCTGCTCGCCGCACTCGATATCTTGCCGCAGGACGCGGTGCAAAGCACCGTCTCTTTGGGGGAGCTGTCGCTGGACGGCGCGCTTGTCGCCGTGATTGGCGCCCTGCCCGCCGCCCTTGCCGCGTCCGAAGCTGATTGCACCCTGCTCTGCCCCGCCGCCTGCGGGCCGGAGGCCGCCTGGGTCGACAACACCTGCGTGCTGGGCGCGCCGACCTTGCATCGCTGCATCCAGCACTTTACCGGGCAGTCCCCCTTGGCGGCGGCCTCCCCCGGCACCGTGGCAGCCCCTGCGGCCAACAAATGCCTGCGCGACGTGAAAGGGCAGGAACGGGCGAAGCGGGCGCTGGAAATCGCGGCGGCGGGACGGCACCATCTGCTGATGGTCGGCACGCCCGGCTCAGGCAAGTCAATGCTCGCCGCCCGCCTGCCGGGCATCCTGCCGCCCCTGGAGCCGGAGGAGGCGTTGGAAACCTCCATGATCCACTCGCTGGCGGGTCTTCTGGAGGAGGGCGGTATCTCCCGCGACAGGCCGTTTCGCACGCCCCACCACACCGCGTCGATGGCGGCTATCGTGGGCGGCGGCCGCGGGGCCAAGCCGGGGGAAATCTCGCTGGCCCATAACGGGGTGCTGTTCATGGACGAGTTCCCCGAATACCCTCGCGCCGTGCTGGAAACGCTGCGCCAGCCAATTGAAACCGGCGATGTGGTCGTGGCCCGCGCCAATGCGCATGTGAAATACCCCTGCAAATTCATGCTGATCGCCGCCGCCAACCCGTGCCGCTGCGGCTATCTCAGCGATCCCGAACGCGCCTGCGCCCGGGTGCCGGCCTGCGGCGAGGAATATATGGGCCGTATCTCAGGCCCCTTGATGGACCGGTTCGATCTGCGGCTCGACGTCCCGCCGGTGGCTTTCAGCGATCTCGATCTGCCCGCGAGTGGCGACACGTCGCGCCAGATTGCGGCGCGGGTCGCAGGCGCACGACAAATTCAGCGCGACCGGTTCGCAGACCATACGGGCGTCCGCGCCAACGCCGATATCGAGGGCGCGTTGTTGAAAGAGGTGGCAACGCCTGTCCCAGAAGGCGCGGCGCTGCTCAGCAAGGCCGCCGCCCATTTCCGCCTGTCAGCGCGCAGCTATCACCGTATTTTGCGGGTCTCGCGCACGATCGCGGATCTGGCCGGGTCGACCGCAGTCGGTGCCAACCACGTGGCGGAGGCCATCAGCTACCGGGTCGCGGCCAGCTAGGCGCGTTTGGCTTCAATCGCTTCCCAGATTTTCGCGGCAATATTGACGCCGTCGAACCGTTCCAGTTCCTGAATACCGGTTGGGGAGGTTACGTTGATCTCTGTCAGCCAGCCGCCGATCACGTCGATGCCCACAAATACCTGGCCGTGATCCTTGAGGTCTTTGCCAATGCGGGCGCAGATCTCCAGGTCCCGTTCTGTCAGTTCGGTCTTTTCGGCGCGGCCACCCACATGCATGTTGGATCGCGTCTCGCCTTTCGCAGGGACCCGGTTGATGCCGCCCACGGGCGCCCCATCCACAAGGATCACCCGCTTGTCGCCTTTGGTGACGTCGGGCAGGAACTTCTGCATGATCAGCGGTTCCCGGTTGATGCCTGAAAACAGCTCATGCAGGGAATTAAGGTTGCTGTCGCCCGCGCCCAGCTTGAACACGCCCGCGCCGCCATTGCCGTAAAGCGGCTTCAGGATGACATCCCCATGATCGGCGCGGAAGGCTTTCAGCGTCTCCAGATCGCGCGCAATGGCCGTGGGCGGGGTCAGGTCCGGGTAGTCCAGAACCTTCAGCTTTTCCGGCCAGTTGCGCACCCATGTCGGGTCGTTGACGACCAGCGTGCCGGGGTGAATGCGGTCCAGCAGATGGGTGGTGGTGATGTAGCCCATGTCAAAAGGCGGGTCCTGCCGCAGCCACACAACATCCCAATCGGCAAGGTCAGCTTCCGCCTGCGAGCCGAGGTCGAAATGGTTACCCTGCTCTCGGCGCACCGTCAGCGGCCAGCCCTTCGCCGTCACGCGCCCTTCGCGGTAGGCCAGCATATCCGGTGTGTAGAAAAACAGCTCATGCCCCCGCGCCTGCGCTTCTTCGGCGATCCGAAAGCTGCTATCGGCATTGATGTCGATTGCGTCGATCGGGTCCATCTGGATCGCAACTTTAAGGGCCATTTCACGTCTCCTGCTTTTCACAGGGGATACATGGCCCGAAGCTGCGCGGCAGGCAATGTGCGAAATGCGCGGAGGGGGTGTGCGCCCTCAGGCGGTCAGCGCGTTTTCGATGATCTCGATTTGGCCCGTGGCATCGACCAAAGCCACGTCAAAGCGACTTTCGGTGTTTTGGCCATGGGGCATCCGGTCCAGATATTCAGAAGCCGTGGTGATAAGCCTTTCGATCTGGCGCGGCTGTAGCCGTTCAGCGGCGCTGGCATGGCTGCGGCTTTTCTTGACTTCGATAAATACAACGCGGCCGTCGCGTTCGGCGATCAGGTCAATTTCACCCGCCGTGCCGCGAAAGCGCGTGGCCCGGATCACGTATCCGCCCGCATGGTAGGCGCGCCCTACGGCATCCTCGGCGCTTGACCCGGCACGGTAACTGACACCGCCACTCATCCAGCTTTCTCCAGTTTCAACGCCAATTGGTAAACGACCCGGCGCGGTTGGCCCGTTTCTTCCACAGTTCTTGCTACCGCGTCCTTAACGCTGCCCGATTTCAGCGCCTCGCGCAGGATATCCTCCAACGCATTTTCATCAAATTGCTTCGGATCGCCCCGTGCCACCAGCAGGACCACCTCGCCTTTCAGCTTTCGTTCCGCCATCTCGTCTGCCAGCAGGCCAAGCGGCGCGCGGCGGACCTCCTCGAATTTCTTGGTCAATTCGCGGGCCATCACGGCTTCGCGGTCAGGGCCAAAAACCGCCACCATATCGGCCAGCGACTTGGCCACGCGGTTCGGAGATTCGTAGAAGACAAGAGTGCCGGGGACCTCCGCGATGCCGCGAAAGAAGCTTTGGCGCTGACCCGAAGCCGTCGGCGCGAAGCCTGCGAAAAAGAAGCTGTCGGTCGCCAGCCCCGAGATCGCGAGCGCCGCCAGCACCGCCGACGGACCCGGCGCGGCGGTCACCAGATGCCCCGCCTCCGCCACGGCCCGGCCCAGCTGGTAGCCCGGATCGGCGATCAAGGGCGTGCCGGCTTCCGACGCGTAAGCCACCGATTTGCCCTCAGCCAGCGCCGCCAGCAGGCGGGGGCGTTGCGCCGCGCCGTTATGGTCGTGATAGGCAATCAGCGGCCGCCCCTCCAAAGCGATGCCGTGGATGTCCATCAACCGGCGCAGCGACCGCGTGTCCTCCGCCGCCAGCACATCCGCGGAGGCCAGCACATCCAGCGCGCGCAAGGTGATGTCGCGGGCAGTGCCAATCGGGGTCGCCAGAAAATAAAGACCTGTGGCCAGGCTAACGCGGTTTGCAGCCGTCATGGGGGAATCACTGTCCTTCACATTTACTTGCCCTCCCCGACGCCGTAGTTTCGCGGCTGACAGCGCAGTCGGGCACCGACCCGGCGCGCGGGGAGCAAGGAGATTTGGTAAACATGTTCAACCTTTTGAGACAGGCGCGCAAGGGCACCCGCGTGCTGGCCGCTTTGGGGCTGGCAGCCCTGGTCGCGGCTTGCGACGCAACCATTCCGACGGTCAGCGGCGGCGGGCAGACGCAGCAAAGCGCCTCGACCACGGTCGCGTTGCTGGTCCCCTATGGCTCCCCCACGCCGGGCGACGAGGGGCTGGCGCGGTCGCTTGAAAACGCGGCACGGTTGGCGGCGGCGGACCTTGGCGGATCGGTTGAGGTCAAGGTTTACCGCACAGCCGGTCAGGCCGGCACCGCAGCGGCGGTCGCAGATCAGGCCATTGCCGAAGGGGCTGACGTGATCGTTGGCCCGTTGCGCTCTGATGCGGCAAATGCGGCAGCGGTGGCGGCGCGCGATGACGGCGTGAATGTTCTGGCCTTCTCCAACAACACATCAATTGCGGGCGGCAACCTGTTCGTGCTGGGCAACACGTTCGACAACATTGCGGCCCGGTTGCTGCGCTATGCGGGTCGGCAAGGACGCACCCGCATGGTGGTGGTCCATCCGCGCACGCCGGTAGGCCAGATCGCGCGCAACGCGGTGGCAAAGGCGGCTGCCGGAAGCGGGGTTCAGCTTGTGGGTGACGGCTCGTTCGAGTTCAGCCAGCAAGGCATTGAGGCCGCAGCCCCGCGCATCGCCAGCGCCGTTCAATCCAACGCGGCCACGGCCGTAATGATGACCGATGACAGCACCGGCGCGCTGCCGCTGCTGGCCGAGCTGCTGCCGACCACGGGCGTCAGCCCCTCGGCCGTCAAGTATCTGGGCCTGACCCGGTGGGACGTGCCGCCGCAAACGCTGGCGCTGTCGGGGCTGCAAGGCGGCTGGTTC
>CALHHY010000063.1 GCA_938030665.1 uncultured Litoreibacter sp.
TTCAACCGGGTGCTTGTTCGTACCTCCCATTGCCCAGCCATCGGGTTTGATGGGGATACGGCGATGCTCCTCGATGCGTTTTCCACTTGTGGATGCCGGTGGAGCCATGGCCTTGAATTCAAAGCCATCAATTTCTGACGACAGGCGATTGTAGCCAGAAGTGGATGCAAACCAGTCGTGTGTGGATCCGCCGAGGTTTTCACTTAGCAAGAAGTCTCGAGCAGAACTGCCGCGTGTGAAGATCTCAGCATCAATCAGGCCTTCTTCATACCAGCGAGCGAGGTTCTTGATTCCTTCACGATAGCCTTCGCCAGCATAGGGATGTTCAAGCTTGCCGTCGATCACCATGAAGTCGTGATAGGTATCCGAACCTGATGAACGTCCGTCCCACAAGGTGACCAGACGAATAAGTTCTGGCCATTGGCGTGCAAAGTACGGTACTTCATCGGCCTGACCGTTGCCATTGGGGTCCTGAGTCTTGAATGCGCGTAGTACGGCTTCGTATTCCTCTACAGTCTCTGGCATCTCGAGACCCAGCTTGTTCAACCAGTCTGTGCGTATCCAGTAGGCTCTACCGTATTTGCCGTCAGGCAAGTACGGGATGTAGTACATGTTGCCGTCGGCGGCCGAAATCGCTGCAGCAATTTCAGGCCTTTCGTCAAAATACTTCTTCAGATTGGGAGCATGCTCTTCAATTAAATCATTGAGTGGCATGAACGCACCTTCCGGGCCGTATTGATTCACAAAATCCTTGATACGGCTGGAACCTACAATATCCGGAATACTGCCGGACGCCAACATCAGGTTCAAGACTTCAGTCTTGCCTGAATTTTCATCGGTACGCATGTTGGAACCGACCGTGACATCGTTCAAATGCACATTGGTCCATTTGCGAGCCTGCTGTTCCACGGGCCAGTCTTCCTCGTAGACCGGGTAGCGGGCATGATTCATCTGTATGGTCAGTTCAAGCGGATCGCCATCGACGATTTTTAGATGGTCTGTGTCAGCGAGTACGGGTGTGGTGGACACCAGACTTGCCGAAATAGCCATTGTGAGTAAGTGTTTTCTCATGAGCTCCTCCAGGTATTAAAGGTTGGTTGAATTACTCTTTAACGCCTCCGAGAAGAATGCCCTTCTCGAAGTATTTTTGAATCCACGGATACACAAGCAGTACCGGGATAATGGAACAAACAATAATGGCGGCAGTCACTGTTTCCGCGCTATAAGAAGCCGCCAGTTGCGTGATGGCAAATTCATCATCATCGCTGAGCTTCGCAATCGTGTGGCGCAGGAAGACCTGCAGCGGAATTTTGTCCTCGCTCTGCAGCAGCACCATAGCCCAGAAGAACCCGTTCCAGCGCGACACGATGCAGAACAGCGTGATCGTGGCAATGGCGGGTTTGGAGAGCGGGATGAACACTTTCCAAAGCACCTGAAAGTCATTCGCCCCGTCCATCCGCGCCGCTTCCTCAAAGCTTTGCGGGATGGATTCGAAGAAGTTGCGCAGCAGGATGATGTTGAAGGCGTTGACCGCGAAAGCCAGGATGATCCCGAACATGCTGTCCAGCAGCCCTAAGTCGCGCATGTTCAGAAAGAACGGGATCAGTCCTGCGTTGAACCACATGGTGAAGGCGATGAAGAGGTTGAAGAACCGCCGCCCCTTCAACTGCCGCCGCGACAGCGCATAGGCACCGGGGATGATGAAGGCGAGGCTCATGATCGTGCCGCCGACCGTGTAGATGAACGTGTTGCGATAGGAAATCCAGAATTGCGGGTCCTGCAGGATGAAGCCGTAGGCCTCGACCGTGGCGTCAATCGGGGTCAGCACCACCTTACCCGCCTGCGCCGCGAAGCCCGAGCTGAAGGAGACCGCCGCGATGTAGATAAAGGGGTAAAGCGTGGCGACTGTGAACATGCCTACGAGGACCGAGACCACGATGGCGAAGAACTTGTCGCCGCGCGAATAGAGGTTCCAGTTCATCATGTGCCTATTCCTTCCGCAGGAAGGTCACGCGCAGTGGACGCATCTGCCAGGCAGCAATCTGCAAGACGGCGTTCGCAGCCAGCGTCCACAAGGTGCCATGTTTGGTGCAGCATAGCCGGCCCCCTTACCACAACGACGTCTGCGAGAAGCGGCGCGACAGCGAGTTCGCGGTCATCACCAGCACGAAGGCGACAAGGGCGTTGAACAGACCCGCCGCGGCGGCCAGATCGTATTGCCCCGATTGCAGGCCCTGCCGGTAAATCCAAGTGTTTACCACATCCGCCGTCTCGTAAGTGGCGGGCTGGTAAAGCAGGATCACCAGCTCGAACGACACTTCCATGATGTTGCCGATACGGATGATCAGCATGATCAGGATCGTAGGCAGGATCGACGGGATGGTGATTTTCCACATCATCTGCCACCGGTTGGCCCCGTCAACCACGGCACTTTCATATAGCGACGGGTTCACGCCGGCGATGGCCGCCAGGAACACGATAGAGCCAAAGCCGGCCTCCTGCCAGATGCCGGTGCCCACAAAGATCGGCCGGAACCATTCGGGACGCGTCAGGAAGTAGATCGAGTCCATCCCGAACCAGCCAAGGATGATATTGACGATGCCGCCCGTGGGCGCAAAGGCCGTGATGACGATACCCGCGATGATCACCGAAGAGATGAAGTGCGGCAGGTAAACAATTGTCTGCGCAGTCTTTTTGTAGGTCGCGTGCAGAATTTCATTGAACATCAGCGCCAGAATGATCGGCGCGGGGAAGCCAAATAGCAGGTTGAGCGCGCTGATCTTGATCGTGTTCCAGACGGCGCGGATGAACTGTTCGTTCGAGAAGAGCACCTGAAAATGCTCAAGCCCCACCCACGGGCTGTTCGCGACCCCGCGGAAGATAGAGTAATCCTTGAAGGCGATCTGCAGCCCGTACATCGGCTTATAAAGAAAGACGATGAACCAGATGATCGTGGGGGCAAGCATCACATATAGCTGCCATTCCCGCTTGAAATGATCGACCATCCGCGCCCAGTTTGTATCCGGCGTGTAGGATTTTGCGCGATCGCGCAGGGCCTCGCCGGCCTCAATCACGACCTCTTCGACAGGATTGCCGCCAATGCCGGTATTGCGGTCCACCATGCGCTAATGCTCCAGGCTCAGCGCGCGGCCCGTTTCGGCGTCAAAAATTTGCACCAGCGGCGCGGGCACATGAACCTCGCTGACGCCTTGCAGATGGGCAATGTTGCCATGTGTCTCGGCCTTGAAGACAACCTCGGTTTCGGCAAACCGGGCGTGCAGCAGCGCCTCGGATCCGAGCGGCTCCACCAGATCAAGGCTGATCGGCAGGGCGGTGGTCTGATCGCCGGGCTGCAGGGTGACATGTTCGGGCCGGATGCCAATGATCACGTCGCGCCCGGCATGGCCGTTGATCGGCCGGGCCAGGTTGATTTCCGAGCCCCCGACCCGCGCGCCTGTTTCGGTCAGCTGCGCTTTCATCTGGTTCATCGGCGGGGAACCCAGGAACCCCGCAACGAAGGTGTTGGCCGGATTGTTGAACAGCTCCATCGGTGTGCCAACCTGTTCAATCCGCCCGTCATTCATGACCACGATGCGGTCAGCCAGCGTCATCGCCTCTACCTGGTCATGGGTCACGTAAACCGAGGTTACGCCAAGTCGGTTATGCAGCCGCTTGATCTCGGCCCGCATCTGGGTGCGCAGCTTGGCATCAAGGTTGGAAAGCGGCTCGTCAAACAGGAAAACCTTGGGGTGCCGGACGATGGCGCGGCCCATGGCCACCCGCTGGCGCTGGCCGCCGGACAGATCAGCCGGGCGACGCTGCAGATACTCGGTCAGGCCCAGAATCTCGGCCGTTTCGGCAATTGTGGTCGCGATCTCGTCTTTCGGCATCCGCCGAATACGCAACCCAAAGGCCATGTTGTCAGCCACGTTCAGATGCGGATAGAGCGCGTAGTTCTGAAACACCATCGCCACGTCCCGGTCCTTGGGCGCAACCCGGTTCATGCGGCGGCCGTCAATCTCCAGATCGCCCTCCGAGATCTCCTCAAGGCCCGCGATCATCCGCAAAGTCGTTGATTTCCCGCAGCCGGAGGGGCCGACAAGGACGACAAACTCTTTCTCGGCGACATTCAGGTCAATGCCGTGAACGACCTGAGCCGCGCCATAGCGCTTGATAATGCCAGACAGGTTTACGCCAGCCATTGTCCCTCCCACGGGCGCCGTTCGATGCGGCGCTTTCGCAAATCAGCGACTGATTCCCAGCCCTTGTGAACTAGTATGCTAGATATTCAACTAGGATACTAGTCTGGTGTTTGCGCTTGATATCTGCTAGCACTGACGTAACTCACCGCAGAGGGAGAAAGCCTAAGATGGCAGATGCGACGTTAATTTCGGCAAGGCGCACCAGCGTTGATGACGTGTTTGACCACTTGCACGAACAGATCACGACGCTTGCGCTTAAGCCCGGTGACCGCATTTCCGAGGCCGAGGTTGCCGCGCAGTTTGGCGTGTCCCGCCAACCCGTGCGTGATGCGTTCAACCGGTTGGCCAACCTTGATCTGCTGCTGATCCGCCCGCAACGTGCAACCGAAGTGCGTCGCTTTTCCACCCGCCAAATCGAGAAAGCGCGTTTCGTGCGCGCAAGCATCGAAAAGGAGGTCGTGCGCCGCGCCGCCGCCAATTGCGATGCCACCGGCGCGGCCCGGCTGGATGCGGCCCTGTTGCTGCAAGGTGCGGCGGTTGGCAGCGGCGACGTGCCTGGTTTCGGCAAACTGGATTTCGAGTTTCACAAGGCGATCTGCGAGATTGCCGGGACAGACTACGCGTTCGACGTGATTCAGCAGGAGAAAGCAAAGATCGACCGGCTCTGCCTTCTGGGCCGCGATAAGGAGCAGCGCTTGCCCGATCTTCTGGAAGATCACCGCGCCATTGCGGAAGCGATCAAGGCCCATGACGCCGACACGGCGATTGCC
This sequence comes from uncultured Litoreibacter sp., assembly GCA_938030665.1. Lineage (GTDB taxonomy): Bacteria > Pseudomonadota > Alphaproteobacteria > Rhodobacterales > Rhodobacteraceae > Litoreibacter. The sequence goes on from CALHHY010000063.1 coordinate 4,973, forward strand.
GCCAGCACCATTCACCTGTCGCGCCTTGATCAGACGATTGCGCGCATTCTGGCAAGCAACGCCAATTTCTTCGATCAAACGTAACGCCTGACGCCCTTGCCGGTCTGACTGCCAACGGGTGCATTTTGCAAACATTGGCCTGCGCATGACCCTTTCCCCCGCTGAACATGCGGCCCCCGACACGCCCGGCGCGCGCGCGGTACTAGCGCTGGCATGGCCGATGACCATCAAGGCGATCTTCCTGCATGGGACAATCGTCATCGACGGCTGGCTTGTCTCCTCCCTCGGGGAGGCATCGCTGGCGGCCATGGGGCTGGCCGCGGCCATCGGCGGGATCGTGATCGGCGTGGTTTTTGCCTTTGCCCATGCGATGCAGATCCGAACCGCGCAGGCGGCAGGCACGGATGACCCGGTCTATCTGAAATCCACGCTCGTGGCCGGGCTTGCCATCAGCCTGTCCATCGGGATTCTGGGGATCATCGCCCTGTTTCTGGGGGCGCGCCCCTTGATCACCGCCTTGGCCTCGGGTCCCGAGGTGGCGGCGCAAGCCTGGTCTTACCTGGTGGTCTTCACGCTTGTGATCTTGTTCGAATCCGTGGGCCAATGCCTGTCGAGCTATTTCAACGGCCGCGGGCGCACGCGTATCCCGCTTTACGGCTATTGCCTGTCGGTGCCGATCAATATCGGGGCAAGCGTCGTCTTGATCCACGGTATGTGGGGGTTGCCGGCCTTCGGGGTGGCGGGGGCCGCCATGGGGAGCGTTCTGGGCATCGGCGTGCAGGTCGCCTTCTTCTTGCTGCGCCTCTGGCAGCTTGACGGCCATCTTGCCGAGGTCGCGGGCTGGCGACAGGGGCGGCTGGCCCCGACCGTCCGGCGGCACCTCACCTTCGCACTGCCGATCGCCACGACCTTTGTCAGCGCGACCCTCTCTACCAATGTTTGCATCCTGATTTACGCGCGGATGGCGCTGAATGATTTTGCCGCCATGACGCTGATCGCTCCCTGGAACATGGTGGCGGGACAAATCGCGATGCAATGGACCCAGGCCACCGGCATCATCGTGGCGCAGCTTCTTGGGCAACGCGCGGCAGAGCCGGCCCTGAACCGCTTCCTATCCGCCGCCTGGCACGGGGCGTTTGTGACGGCGGGGTTCGTAGCCGCCGTGTTTGTGGCGCTCACCCTGTCCGTCGATGTGCTTTATCCCAGCCTGACAGCTGAGACGCGCGCCACGCTGTTCGGCTTCCTGCCTGTCCTGCTGCTGACCGCCCTGCCCCGCGCGACAAATGCCATCTGCGGCAATACGCTCAGGGCGAGCGGCGACACGATCTACGTGATGAAGCTGTTCTTGTGGTCACAATGGGCGTTCCGGGTCCCCGCCACCCTGCTTGCCGTTCTGGTGTTCGAGCTATCAGCCTTTTGGGTGCTATCGATCATCCTGCTGGAGGAGCTGATAAAATTCTGGCCCTTCCATAGCCGCATATGGGCTGGAAATTGGAAACGCGCCGATGTCAGCGCGTAAGGAGAGATAGATGAAAATCACCGATGCCAAGGTTTTCGTGGGCGGGCCGGGAAAGAACTACGTCACCTTGAAGATCATGACCGATCAAGGCGTCTACGGGCTGGGCGACGCGACGCTGAACAACCGCGAAACGCTGCCTGCGGCCTATTTGACCGATTACCTCATCCCAAGCCTCATCGGCATGGACCCCCGCCGCAGCGAGGATATCTGGCAGTTCTTCTACCGCGGCGCGTATTTCCGGCGCGGCCCCATAGCGATGGCGGCCATCGGGGCCATCGACATGGCGCTGTGGGACATCAAGGCGAAGCTGGCCGGCATGCCGCTTTATCAGCTACTGGGCGGCAAAAGTCGTGATAGTGCCTTGGTCTACGCCCATGCCGCAGGCGCGGATTTGGAGGACCTGATCGCCTCCATCGAGGGGTATGTCGCGCAAGGCTACAAAGCGGTGCGCGTTCAGTGCGGCGTGCCGGGTATGCCCACGGCCAGCTATGCGACCCCCGACATCAAAGGCGGCACAGCGCCTTTCATCACCGATTTCAGCGGCATTAGACCCAAGACGGAAATCTGGGATACCGAGAAGTACCTGCGCTTCATGCCCGCCGCGCTGGCCGAGATACGCGCCCGTTTCGGGCCAGAGCTGAAAATTCTGCATGACGTCCACCACCGCCTTTTGCCGCGGGAGGCCGCCGCCTTCGCCAGGGAGGTCGAGCCGCTCGGGCTTTTCTGGCTCGAAGACCCCACCCCGGCGGAGGATCAGGACGCGCTGAAGCTGATCCGCCAGCATAGCACGACCCCAATTGCGATCGGCGAGGTTTTCAACGCGATCTGGGATTGCAACAAGCTGATCGAGAATGAGCTGATCGACTTCATCCGCGTCGCCGTCACCTATGCGGGTGGCATCACCCATGTCCGCCGGATTGTCGATTTGGCGGGCCAGCACCATGTGCGCACGGGCTTTCACGGCGCCCCCAGCCACTCCCCCATCTCGATGGCCGCGCAGGCACATCTGAACATCTGGGCACCGAATTTCGGGATTCAGGAATACTTGGTCCTCGGCACCCCCGCCTGCGACGCCCTGTTCCCGTCGGACCACCATGTGACGAACGGCCTGCAATATATCAGCGACGCGCCGGGCCTAGGGGTGGATTTCAATGAGACAGAAGCCGCCCGCTACCAATACCAACCCGGAAGCCACCCTGTCGTGCGGCTAGAGGACGGCACGCTTTGGAATTACTGATGAGCGAGGCCGGGACAGCGCCGGCCGACCTTGGCACTGATGGCGGAGGAGGTGGGATTCGAACCCACGGTAGACTTTCACCTACGTCGGTTTTCAAGACCGGTGCATTCAACCACTCTGCCACTCCTCCGACGCGAGCGGTCTAATCGGCCACGTCCGATTCTGGAACCCTGAAACGGCGCGGCGGATCCGATAGCCACATTGCCGCCAAAACTTGCCCAATTCGCCCCGCAAGGCTTTGCAACGGGGCCGCCATTGCTTAACATGGCGTCATAACAGGGGCACAAAGCCCCGACAGGCAGCGCCGCGACACAAAAAGCGGCGATAAAGTTGCGCAAAGCAACATATGGAGCATGAGGGTAAGAGCAATGATCGCCATGACAACCCAGACCTATTTTCGCAACACCGCCCTCCTTGTCGCGGCAACCATCGGGTTGGCCGCCTGCGAGGAGGGACAGGGATTTGACCTGTTCAAACCCAAAGCCGAAACCGAGGCCGCCAGCACCGCCCAAGTCGCCACAGCCTCCGGCGAGGTGATCGAGCGCGATGTGGAGGCCCCTGACATTTTCTCCGTTAACGAGGACGCGCTCTGGGACGGGCGCCCCTCCCTCGGCGGGGTCTGGGTGGCTTATCCCGGCGTGCGCGACCCGGAGCGGGTGATCATCCGCAATGACAGCACCGGGAAATCCGTTGTCGGCGCCCTGTTCCGACGTGAACGCGAAAACCCCGGGCCGCGCATTCAGGTCAGCTCGGATGCGGCGGTGGCCCTTGGCATGCTTGCGGGCGCGCCGGTCAAGCTGTCCGTCGTGGCGCTGCGCAAGGAAGTCGTTGAGCCCATCCTGCCCCCTGCTGAGGTAGACACCGAGCTGCCCGCCGATGCTGACCCCGCGGTCCTGCCCGACGCGGGCGAGATCGAGGCCACGCCGCTTGACCCGATTGCTGCCGCCAGTGCTGCCATTGACCGGGCGGCTCAGGCTCCGGTGACAACCGCCGCCGCGCCCGACCTCCCGAGAGTGGCGCCCGCGGCAGTTACGCGCCAGTCCAGCCCAGCCATCGACGCCGTGCCACTGCCGCGTCCAGCTGTGGTGCGCAGCAAGCTTGACACCCCCTTCGTGCAGGCCGGGCTGTTCGCCGACAGACCCGCGGCAGAGAAAGCCGCAGACGCCCTGCGCGCCGGTGGGGTGCTGCCGACGCTGCGCGAGACCGAAACCGGCGGTGTCGTGAAATACCGCGTCATCGCAGGCCCGGCCACGACCGATGACGAAAGCAAGGCCCTACTGGCCTCCGTCCAGGCGCTTGGTTTTTCAGACGCCTATACCGTGACCAATTGACGAAAAAGGAGCCTGCCCCATGAACCGCGTAGCCTCACTTTTTACCGCCCTTTTCTTGCTGGTCCTGCCCGCTCATGCGTTCGAGACGACGGCGCGCTCGGCCATCGTGCTGGATGTGGGAACCGACCAGACACTGATGGAAAAGAACGCCGATATGGCGCTGCCACCGGCCTCCATGTCAAAGCTGATGACGCTGAACATGGTGTTTGAGGCGTTGGATGATGGGCGGCTGTCCCTTGATCGGCCCTTGCCCGTGTCCGCGCATGCCGCCTCCTTCGGGGGGTCGACCATGTTCCTGCAAGAAGGCGACCGCCCCACGGTGGAAGACCTGATCCGCGGCGTCATCGTGCTATCGGGCAATGACGCAAGCGTCGTGTTGGGCGAGGCGCTGGCCGGCACAGAAAGCGCCTTCGCGCAGCAGATGACCATCCGTGCGCAGGAGCTGGGGATGACAAGTTCCACCTTCGCCAATGCCAGCGGTTGGCCCGCTGCCGGGCACCGTATGTCGATGCGCGACCTGGCCGTTCTGGCCAAACGGCTGATCACGGTCTTCCCCCACTACTATGGTTATTTCGCCGAGACCGAGTTCCAGTACGAAGACAGCCCCCCCGCCAACCGCTTCAACCGCAACCCGCTGCTAAAGCTCAATATCGGCGCGGACGGGTTGAAAACCGGCCACACGCAGGAAGCAGGTTTCGGGCTGGTGGGCTCCGCCCAGCAAAACGGGCGACGCATCATTTTCGTTTTCACAGGGCTTGAGACCGCCGCACAGCGCGCCCAGGAGGCCGAGCGGCTGACCAACTGGGCCTTCAACCAGTTTGTCGAACGCCAATTGGCTGAACAAGGCGTGGTGCTGGCCCAGGCCGAGGTCTGGATGGGGGAGGCCGCAAAGGTCGGCATGGCCGCAACCTCGGACGTCAAAGCATTGATTCCGGTTCTGGGCCGCGCAGGCGTACAGGCCAAGATCAATTATGTCGGCCCGCTGGAGGCCCCCATTCAGGCGGGCGACGAGATCGCGCAGCTGATCGTAACCGTGCCGGGCTTCCCTGATGTGGCGCACCCGCTGGCCGCGACTGAAACGGTGCCTGCGGGCGGCTTCGTCGTCCGGGTGCGCACGGCTGCGCTGTCGCTTTTCCGCCAGCTGACCGGCCGGCTGCAGACCGAAGCGGGCGCGTTCTTCTAGGTGTTCATCACATTCGAAGGGATTGACGGGTCGGGCAAATCCACCCAGGCCCGGCTGCTCGCCGGCAAGCTGGAGGCGCTTGGCCGCGAGGTGGTGCTGACGCGCGAACCCGGCGGCTCCCCAGGTGCGGAGGAGATCCGCGCGTTGCTTGTCGAAGGCGACCCGGACCGCTGGTCAGCGGAGACCGAGATACTGCTGTTCACCGCCGCCCGCCGCGACCACCTGGAGCGCCGCATCGCCCCTGCCCTGAAAGCGGGCCAGATCGTGATCAGCGACCGCTTTGCCGATTCCACCCGCGTCTACCAGGGCGCCACACGGGGGGAACGGCGCGCAATGGTCGACAGCCTGCATGCCCAGATGATCGGCACAGAACCTGACCTGACCATGATCATCGACATGGACCCCGACGCCGCGCTGAGCCGGGGGCTGGCGCGCGACAGCGGCGAGGACCGGTTCGAGGAATTCGGCGCCGCATTCCAGCACAAACTGCGCGCGGGCTTTCTGGGGCTGGCGGAGGAATACCCGGAACGCTGCTTGGTCATTGACGGCGCGCAGGGGGCCGATGAGGTCAGTGCAGACGTGCTGGCCGCCGTAGAGGCGCGGCTGGCATGAGCGACGAGGATCTCCCCCAGGCCGACCAGATCGACGGCGCGCCACACCCGCGTGAGACGACGCATCTGGTGGGGCAGCAAACCGCAGAAGAGGCCTTTCTGGACGCCTTCAACACCGACCGTTTGCATCACGGATGGCTGATCACCGGGCCAAAGGGTGTGGGCAAGGCGACGTTGGCCTGGCGCATCGCCCGTTTCCTGCTGGCCACCCCCAAAGACGATGGCGGCATGTTCGCGGCCCCTGCCCCCGACACATTGGATATCCCGGAAAGCCACCCGGTCAACCCGCGCATCGCCGCGCTGTCAGAACCCGCGTTGTTCCTGTTGCGCCGCAGCTATGACGAGAAGACCAAGAAGCTGAAATCAGTCATCGCCGTGGACGAAGTGCGGCGCCTCAAAAGCTTCTTTGCGCTCTCCAACCCTGATGGCGGCAGGCGCGTGGTGATTGTGGATGCGGCGGATGAAATGAACGTGGCCGCCGCGAACGCGCTGCTGAAAATACTGGAGGAGCCGCCTGCCGATTGCACGCTGCTGCTGGTCGCCCATCAACCCTCCCGCCTGCTGCCAACGATCCGCTCCCGCTGTCGGGAGTTGCGATGCGCCCAGCTGTCGCCCGACGATATGGCGCGCGCGCTGGAAGCCGCAGGCGCCAGTGCCGCTGATCAATCCGTGGCGCTGGCCGAGCTTTCCGGCGGCTCCGTGGGGGAGGCGCTGCGGCTGCTGAACATGGACGGGCTGACGCTTTACCGGGAGCTTTTTGCCGTCATCGAAACCCTGCCCCGGCTGGACCGCAGCGCCGCACTTAAACTGGCCGAGAAAACCGCCGCACGCGGGGTTGAGGGGCGGCTTGACCTGATGCTGCGCCTCTTTGATGTCGCGCTGTCCAGACTGTCGCGCGCGGGGCTTGGGCTGGTAGACACGCAGGCGACGTCAGGCGAGCTGCTGACGCTGGCGCGGCTGTCACCTGATGACAACGCGGCACGGGCCTGGGCCACGCTGGCAGCCACTTCATCAGCACGGGCGCGGCATGGGCAGGCGGTCAACCTTGACCCCTCCTCCCTGATCCTAGATATGCTTTTCAGCATGAATGACGTAGCGGCGCGCACCGCCGCTTGAGAGGCCGCATGAGCACCCCGCACATCACCGACAGCCATTGCCACCTCGACTTCCCCAACTTTGACGAGGAGCGCGACGCGGTCATCGCCCGCGCCCATGAGGCAGGCGTCACGCGCATGGTGACAATCTGCACCAAGCTTCGGCTGGAACCCTCCGTGCGCGCGATTGCGGAGCGGTATGACAGCGTGTTCTATGCCGCAGGCACCCACCCGATGAGCGCCGCGGATGAGCCTATGGCCACCGTCGAAAACCTTGTCGCGCTGGCGCAGCATCCGAAATTTGTGGGCATCGGCGAGACCGGGCTGGACTACCATTACACCGCTGACAGCAAGGCCGTGCAGCAGGAAAGCCTGCGCATCCATGTCGAGGCCGCGCGCCAGACCGGGCTGCCCTTGATTATCCACGCGCGCGCTGCCGACGAGGACATGGCGCGCATTCTAAGCGACGAACATACGAATGGCGCCTATACCTGCGTGATGCATTGCTTTTCCTCCTCCAAGGAACTGGCGCAGGCGGCGCTGGAACTGGGGTTCTATCTGTCCATGTCAGGCATCGCGGCCTTCCCGAAAAGTCAGGAGCTGCGCGACATCTTTGCAGCCGCCCCGGTAGACCGCGTCCTGGTGGAGACCGACGCCCCCTATCTCGCCCCGCCGCCCTATCGCGGCAAGCGCAACGAGCCGGGCTATGCCGCCCATACCGCCCGTGTCGGCGCGGAAGTGTTCGGCCTGACCTACCCTGAATTTGCGGCGCAAACGCAGGCCAATTTCGAGCGGCTTTTCACCAAGGCTGCCCTATGACGCGGCGTTTCACGATACTGGGCTGCGGCTCCTCCGGCGGGGTGCCACGCCTTGGCGGGCATTGGGGCGATTGCGACCCGGAGAACCCGAAGAACCGCCGCCGCCGTTGTTCGCTGCTGATCGAGCAGGACGGCCCGGATGGCACCACGGCGGTGCTGATCGACACCTCCCCCGACCTGCGGGAGCAGTTGCTGGACGCAGGCGTTGGCCGGCTTGACGGGGTGGTCTACACCCACCCCCATGCCGATCATGTGCACGGCATCGATGACCTGCGGATGATCGTTTTCAACATGCGGGAGCGCGTGAAAGTCTGGGCCGATGCGGCCACTTCTGAGGCGTTGACGCAACGCTTTGGTTATGTGTTCAAAACGCCGCCCGGCTCTGGCTACCCGCCCATTCTGGAGCTCAACGCCATTGATGGCGACGTCACCGTCGACGGCCCCGGCGGCCCGATTACCCTGACCCCTTTTGAGGTGCAGCATGGCACGATCCGCTCGCTCGGGTTTCGGGTGGATGACGTGGCCTATCTGCCGGATGTCTCGGATCTGGATACAGGGCGAAAGGCGATGCACGGGCTGGATGTGCTGATCATCGACGCGCTGCGCCGGACCGAACACCCAAGCCATTCGCATCTGGCCAACACGCTGGACTGGATCGCCGATCTGGAACCGGCGCAGGCGGTGCTGACCAATATGCATGTCGATCTGGATTACGAGACGATCAAGGCCGAGACACCGGCCAATGTGACCCCCGCCTATGACGGCATGGTGATTGAGGTGCCTGACGCGTGAGCGCCCTTTTAGAGATTATTCTGCCGGTCTTTCTGGTGATCGGCGCAGGATATCTTGCCGTCAAATTCAAGGCCTTCCCCGATACCGGCGTTGACGGGTTAATGAAGTTCACCCAGCATTTCGCGATCCCGTGCCTGTTGTTCAAAGCCATCGCAGAGCTTGAATTGGGCGTTTACTTCACGCCCTCGCTGCTGGCCTCCTATTACGTGCCGACGGTGCTGATGTTTGGCCTTGGTATCTTTGGGGCCCGCGCGCTGTTTGGCCGCCCGTGGGAGGACAGCGTCGCCATTGGCTTCGCCTGCATGTTCGCCAATTCCGTCCTGCTGGGCCTGCCCATTACGGAACGCGCCTACGGGGCGGCGGCGCTTGATCCCAACTATGCCATCATCGCGCTGAACGCGCCCGTCTGCTACGCGATAGGGATCACGGTGATGGAGCTGGTCAAGCATCGCGGCCAATCCCCGCTGGCCACAACGAAGGCCGTGACCAGCGCAATTTTCCACAACAACCTGATCATCGGGCTGGGGCTGGGGTTTGCGGTGAACCTCAGCGGGGTTGTTATCCCGCAAGTTGCCGGTGACGCGCTGGATTTGATGATCCGCGCCGCCCTGCCCGCCGCGATTTTCGGGCTGGGCGGGGTGCTGGCGCAGTACAAGTTCGAGGGTGACCTTGGCCCCGTGTTGATGATCTGCCTGTTATCACTGCTGCTGCGCCCTGCGCTGTCGCTTGGCATGGGTGCGGGGCTGGGTCTGGACGAGGCCGCGACGCGGTCTTCTGTCTTGACGGCGGCCATGGCGCCGGGGGTCAACGCCTACGTGTTTGCCAATATGTACGGCGTCGCCAAGCGGGTTGCGGCCTCCGCTGTGCTGGCAGCCACGGCGCTGTCTGTTCTGACGGTGACGGGCTGGCTGCTGGTGCTGCCCTAGCCGGGGGAGATGCCGCGCAGCCGTTCCGAGCGGCGGCGCAGCAGCTCTACCGTGGCCAGAAGTACGATCGAGAAGATCACAAGGATCGTGGCCACCGACAGGATGGCGGGGCTGATCTGTTCGCGTATACCGTTCCACATCTGCCGCGGAATGGTCTGCTGATCATGGGCGGCCACGAACAGCACCACGACCACCTCGTCAAAGCTGGTCACAAAAGCAAACAGCGCGCCCGAGATCACGCCGGGCAGGATCAGCGGCATGGTGATCTTGAAGAAGGTTGTGGTGGGCGTCGCGCCAAGATTGGCCGCCGCGCGGGTCAGCGAATGATCAAACCCCACAAGCGTTGCGGTGACGGTGATGATCACGAAGGGGATGCCAAGCGTGGCATGGGCCATGATGATGCCCGCATAGGTATTGGCCAGCCCCGTGGCGGAGTAGAAGAAGAACAGCCCTGTCGCCGTGATGATGATCGGCACGATCATTGGCGAGATCAGGATCGCCATAATCGCGCGTCTATAGGGCATCTCGGGACGGCTGAGGCCAAGTGCTGCGATGGTGCCCAGCACCGTGGCCAGCAGTGTCGAGAAGAAACCGATGATGACGGAGTTCTTGGCCGCGTTGATCCAGGCCGCATTCTCCCAGGCGTCAGCCCACCAGCTGCCATCGCGGGCAGCCTCCGGCTCCTGCATGCCGAAGGTCAGCAGCAGGTCATACCAGCGGGTCGAGAACCCCGTAGGGTCCAGCGACAGCATCTTCTGGGTGAAGGTGAAATAGGGCTCTGCATTGAAAGACAGCGGAATCACGATCAGGATCGGCGCGATCAGGAACAGGAAGATCAGCCCGCAGATCACCAGATAAGTGTAGTGCCAGACGCGTTCGAGGGGGGAGGCATGGGACGGAAGGGCCATCAGTCAGCGCCTCCAGCGCGCGTAGGAATTGCGTGTGTTCGCCGGAACGCCGCCACAGCTTGGCTTTCAATTTCAAAATGGGCGGGGGTCACGTTTAGCATATCCCTATCCCAGCTTCAGATTGTCGATGCCGATAAGCCGGTCATAGAGCCAGTAAAGCAGCAGCACCCCAAACAGCAGGATGGAGGCAAGCGCCGCCGCAAGGCTCCAGTTCAGCGACTTCTGCATATGGAACGCGATGAGGTTCGAAATCAGCTGCCCATCCGCGCCGCCCACCAGCGCCGGCGTGATGTAGTAGCCCACGGCCAGAATGAAGACGAGCAGCGCGCCCGCCCCGATACCCGGAATGGTCTGCGGGAAATAGATGCGGCGGAAGGCGGTCCAGCTGGTCGCCCCCAATGACCGCGCCGCGCGCACATAGGACGGGTTGATGGGCCGCATCACGGAATACAGCGGCAGCACCATGAAGGGCAGCAGGATATGGACCATCGCGACAATCGTGCCGGTCTGGTTATACATCATCTGAATGCGGTCCGCGTCGGCCAGTATCCCGGTGCCAACCAACGCGTCATTCACCACCCCCTGACTTTGCAGCAACACCATCCAACTGGTCGTGCGCACCAAAAGGGACGTCCAGAAGGGCAGCAGCACGAAGATCATCAGAAGGTTCGAGTATCGCAAAGGCAGCGTCGCCAGCAGATGAGCAATCGGATAGGCAAGGATGAAACAGAGGAAGGTGATCAATAGCGACAGAAAAAGCGTGCGCTGAAAAAGCGTCACATAGACCTGCCGGTTCTCGTTCACCTGCGTGATGCTGCCTTCCGTGTCGCGGGTCAGATCAACTGCGGCGAGGTAGAAATTCAGCGTGTAGGCGGAGGACGCCCCGCGCATCGCCGCCCAGATCTCGGGGTCGGCCCAGTCTTCGTCAAGGTCCAGCATCGCCTCCTTGAAAGGCGCCTCCAACCGTTCGGCACGGCGCGCGGCCTTGGTGAACATAGACCGCGACCCGGAGCGTTCATAGTTGATCCGCGTGCCGACAGAGCCCGGCGCCTTGAGTTCCCGCAGCAGCACAAGGTCCTTGGCCAGCGCGGCATAGGCGGCCTCGTCCGGCTCCGTGCCTTGGGGGTTGTTGTCAAACCACTCCCGCAGCTCCGTCATGATCGGGGTCTGCGCCCCGGTGGACAGGTCTTTATGCGTCGTAAAGCCGGGATTATGGACGGAGCGGTAAAGCAGCTGCCCAATGGGGGCCACGAAGGTCAGCAGCACGAAGGCGAAAAGCGGCAGCACAAGGAAAAAAGCGTGCCATTTGGCCTTGGCCTCCGCCGCGTTCAGAGCGGCTTTCAGCGGCTGGCCATCTGCGGTCGTCAAACCGGCGGACCGGGCGCTTGATGGCTGCGCGGCGGTTACCAGATGCGGGTCTGCCGGGGCGTCGGTCATTCAGGTGCCTTCCACAATGACGATGTCGCTGTCGGAATGGGCCATGCGGATTTTTGCTGCGGCCAGGTAATCCTCAGAATTGTAGCAATCCAGCGCTGCTTGATAGCTGGGAAACTCGATCACCACATGGCGGTCCTTTTGTGGGGTTTCGGGCGTCGAGGCCGTGCCGCCGCGGACCAGAAACTTGCCGCCGAACCGCTCCACCACCGGCGTGTCGAGGCGCACATATTCCGCGTAATTTTCGGGGTCGGTCACGGTGACATGCACCATCCAGTAGCCTTTGGGCATCGCGCTCCCCTATCTGGCCCCTGTCGCGGGCCCTGCTTTGTCGTCGTAAAAATCGGCGGCGCGCCCCTCCCAAAGCGCGCCGCCAGGCCAGCTAGCTTATTGAGCCAGCCAAGCGTTGAAGCGCTCGTTCAACTCCGCGTCCCGGTCGACCCAGAACTCGAAATTGTTGACCAGAGCGTTCTCCAAATTGGCGGCGGCCGTTGGCATATGCGGTGCCATTTCGGTTTTGCCGTCGTTGAAGACCCCCACCAGAGCACCCGATGATTTGCGGGCCGGCCCGTAGGAAATCCACGAGGCCTGATCCGCCAGACGCTGTGTGTCGGTGGAGAATTTGATGAAGTCCAGCGCGGCCTCCTTGTTAGGCGCGCCTTTCGGGATCACGAACAGGTCGAAGTCCAGAATCTGGCCGTCCCAGACCACTTCCAAAGGCTGACCTTCGGCCACGGCGGCATTGAAGATACGGCCGTTATACGCGGTCGACATGGACACCTCGCCATCCGCCAGAAGCTGTGGCGGCTGCGCGCCGGCTTCCCACCAGACGATGTCGTCCTTGATGGTGTCGAGCTTGGCAAATGCGCGGTCAACCCCTTCGTCGGTTTCCAGCAGGTCATAAACCTCACCGGCTGGCACGCCATCGGCCATCAATGCCATTTCCAGCGTCGCCTTGGCGGATTTGCGCAGGCCGCGCTTGCCGGGGAAGTCAGCCGTGTTGAAGAAATCGTCGATGCTGTCAGGCGCGGTCGGGTTGTTGTCCTTGTTATAGGCAAAGACGGTGGACCAAACGATATTGGCCACGGCGCAATCCTGCAGCGCGCCCTCAATGAAGTCATCTGCGGCGGGCGTGCCATCGGGTGCCGCTGGCAGGGCGGCGGTGTCGATCTCTTCCAGCAGGCCCTCATCACAGAGGCGCACCGCGTCGGAGAATTCAACGTCCGCCACGTCCACGGTCACATTGCCGGCCTCGACCTGCGCCTTGATCGGCGTGGCCGGGTTGTCGCTGTCGACCGAGTTCACGGAAATGCCGGTCTCGGCGGTGAAGGGCTTGTGATAGGCCTCTACCTGGCTTTTGGTGTAGGCGCCGCCCCAGCTCATAACGGTTACCTCGCCCTCGGCCTGTGCGGCAAAGGCGATACCCGTCAGGGCCGTCGTCAAAATCAGTGTCTTTTTCATGTCTTACTCCCAGTTGTCGTTGGTCTTTGCCCGCCTGTCTTCTGCGGACGCATTCGTTAGAGGGCATCCAAGGCGCGCGCATCTTCCGGCGCCCAGTTTATCGTTGTTATTTCGCCCACAGACAAATGTTCGTGGCCCGCCGAATTCGGCACCTTGACCACAAATTCGCTGTTTCCATGCACATCCAGACGGCAGCGGATGTGATCGCCCAAGTATATCAGCTCAAGCACCTTCGCCTCTGTGACATTTGCGCCCTGAGCGCCAATATTTACCCGTTCCGGCCGGATGGAGATCAGCGTCTCCGCCCCGGCAGGGCCGCAATTGACCGCCAGCGCCTGCGTCATCTTGCCATTTGCCAGCGTCACATTCGCCACGTCGCCCGATACGGACTGCACCGTGCCGGACAATTTGTTATTCTCACCAATGAATTGTGCGACGAAGCTGTTCTCGGGCCGTTCATACAGATCTTCGGGCGGCGCCAGCTGCTGGATGCGCCCATCCTCGAACACCGCGACACGGTCGGACATGGTTAGCGCCTCGGTCTGGTCATGGGTCACATAGACAACCGTAACACCAAGATCGTCTGATATCCGCTTGATTTCAAACTGCATATGCTCGCGCAGCTGCTTGTCTAGCGCGCCGAGCGGCTCGTCCATCAGAACCAGCTCAGGCTCGAAGACAAGCGCGCGCGCCAGCGCCACGCGCTGCTGCTGCCCGCCTGACAACTGAGCCGGGCGGCGGGCCCCAAATTCGCCCATCTGCACCATTTCCAGCGCGCGTTGCACCTTGGCGTCCCGCTCCGACTTGCCAAGCCCCCGCACTTCCAAAGGGAAGGCCAGGTTTTCACCGACAGTCATGTGCGGAAACAGCGCGTAATTCTGAAACACCATGCCGATTCCGCGCTTATGCGGCGGGATATTGTTGATCTCCCGACCGTCCAGACGGATTTCCCCGTGGGTGGCGGTCTCAAACCCCGCCAGCATCATCAGGCAGGTCGTCTTGCCCGACCCCGATGGCCCCAGCATGGTCAAAAACTCACCCTTGGGCATGGAAAGGTTCAGGTCTTTGACGACGAGCGTCTCGCCATCATAGCTTTTTTGCACACGGTCGAACGCCACAAAGGCGTCGGTCGATTGATTGTCCAACAAGTGGGACTCCCCAGGGTTTCGTGCTTGCCACCTCTTTTTTTAGCAGCGGGCGGCTCCGGGGCGAACTAAAGCGCGGTTTTCGGCGCGTTTCAACTGGGAATTGCGTGAAGAGGTGTCTTCTCACATCCCTAGCGGGTCCTGCCCGTTTTCTTGCAGGCCAATGCAGCTTTGCCTTTGCATTCCGCAAAATAAGGAATTTTACTCCGACCTATGCTCGATCATCGCACAGCCTTGGCCCGTATCCCAGCAGAAGTCACGCAGAAGTTAACCCAACGTCACACAGGGCGCGGGCTAATCCATCTGGCGGCGCACCTCTCTATGATCGGGACTGCTGGTACGATCATCGCGCTCGGCCTGCCCTTCTGGTGGGCGGTGCTGCCCGTGCATGGCATCCTGCTGACCTTCCTTTTCACGTTGGAGCATGAATGCACTCACCAGACCCCGTTCGCCTCGCCGGTTTTGTGTGATTGGGTGGGCCGGGCCTGCGGTCTTGTGCTGATCCTGCCGTTTACCTGGTTTCGGTACTTCCATCTTGCTCATCACCGCCACACCAATGACCCGGACCACGATCCGGAGCTCGCTTCCGGCGGCCCGCCTGACACATGGCCTGCCTACGCGCTGCATCTCACCGGCTGGCGGTACTGGGCGGGGATGATACGCCAGCTTGTAACGAACGCCGCGGGCCGCGCCCGCGCGCCCTACCTGCCCGCCAGCGCCGCTCCACGCATCACGTCGGAGGCCCGCTGGATGCTTGCCCTCTACGCAGCCGCGCTCAGCACGCTTTTCTGGTCGCCGTTAATTTTCTGGCTCTGGATCGTCCCCATGCTATTGGGTCAACCGTTCTTGCGCCTCTATCTCTTGGCCGAACATGGCCGCTGCGCTTTTGTCAGCAACATGCTGGAGAACACCCGCACCACCTATACAAACCGTGCAGTCCGCTTCATCGCCTGGAACATGCCCTTTCACGCCGAACATCACGCCGCCCCCCGGGTCCCGTTCCACCAGCTGCCCGCTCTGCATGACCATCTGAAAGCGCATCTCCAGCAGACCGCGCCCGGCTACGCCGCCTATACGCGCGCCAGCCTCAAAAGCCTGCGCGGCTGACATCATCACTGCTTCGGTAAATACTCCGGGGGCTTGGGGGCTGGCCCCCAAACACATAGTGGCGTGCGCCGAAGGCGCGCATTTGGGTCACGTTTGTTCGGAAAGAGAATGGTGCGGTCGGAGGGACTCGAACCCTCACTCCTGTTACAGAACAGCGACCTCAACGCTGCGCGTCTACCAATTCCGCCACGACCGCAATGCCATAGTCGGTGGCGGGGGTTTAGCCTGCACATCGGGGCTTGTGAAGGGCAAAAAACGCGCGCTGCCGCAGTTTGCGGCCACCTTGCCTGCCGGCCGCCATCGCCCATTGTAAATCCCCTGAACTGACGCCATTTCTAACCCACCGAAATTCGCCCGGCGGAGCCGCAGCATTATGCCCGAATGGATCACATCAGAGGGGCTGACCCCCTACATCGAGGCAGTCGCCCGCATGGAGGCCCGTGCCGCTGACATCGCGGCCGGTCGCGCGGGGGAGGCGATTTGGCTGCTCGAACACCCCCCCCTCTACACCGCAGGGACCTCTGCAAAGCCGCAGGATTTGACCGATCCCGACCGTTTCCCCGTGCATGAAAGCCGGCGCGGCGGACAATACACCTATCACGGGCCGGGGCAGCGGGTGGCCTATGTCATGCTTGACCTCAACACCCGCGGAAAGGATGTCAGACAATTCGTTCAACGCCTTGAAAACTGGGTCATCTCCACGCTGGCGGAATTCAACGTCACGGGCGAAATCAGGCCGGGCCGCGTCGGGGTTTGGGTCCCGCGCCCCGAAAAGCCGCCGCTGCCCGACGGCACGCCACGCGAGGATAAGATCGCGGCTATCGGGGTGCGGCTGCGCAAATGGGTCAGCTTTCACGGGTTGTCGATCAATGTGGAGCCTGATCTGAGCCATTTTGACGGCATCGTACCCTGCGGCATTGCCGACCACGGGGTCACCTCGCTGGTCGATCTGGGGCTGCCGGTGACGATGGAAGACCTTGATATGGCCTTGAAACGCAGCTTTTCGGCGGCTTTTGCGGACTGAACCGCATATCACAAACGCAATCACCGCCCCCGCGACATTTTTTCCCTACCTGCGACCGGTTGCAACATTGCCCTTGGCGGGCGCACCCACTAAACCGTGATCAATGGCGGGCTCTCTGAGTCTGCCCTGAGAATTGTCGAGACTACTCAAAAAGAAATGGGAGACACCCATGGCGGACGCAGCCATCCAAGGGCACGACCACGACGAACGGGGCTTCTTCACCCGTTGGTTCATGTCGACGAACCACAAAGATATCGGGATTTTGTACCTGTTCACCGGCGCGCTGATGGGTTTCATCTCTGTCGCTTTCACCGTCTACATGCGGTTGGAGCTGATGAACCCCGGCGTGCAGTATATGTGCCTCGAAGGGGCGCGTTTCATTGCGCAGGACGTAGCGAATTGTACGCCGAACGGGCATCTGTGGAACGTTTTGATTACCGGCCACGGCATCTTGATGATGTTCCTCGTCGTGATCCCGGCGCTGTTTGGCGGCTTCGGCAACTACTTCATGCCGTTGCAAATCGGCGCGCCTGACATGGCTTTCCCGCGGATGAACAACCTGTCCTACTGGATGTATGTCGCCGCTTGTGCGTTGGCCGTGGCGTCCCTGCTGGTGCCGGGTGGTAACGGGCAAGCGGGTTCCGGCATTGGCTGGGTGCTCTACGCCCCGCTGTCGACCACAGAACAGGGCATGTCGACCGACTTCGCCATCTTCGCGGTGCACATGTCGGGGGCCTCGTCCATTCTGGGTGCGATCAACATGATCACCACCTTCCTGAACATGCGCACACCGGGCATGACGCTTCACAAGGTTCCCCTGTTTGCCTGGTCGATTTTCGTTACCTCCTGGCTGATCCTGCTGTCCCTGCCGGTTCTGGCAGGCGCCATCACCATGCTGCTGACGGACCGCAACTTTGGCACGACCTTCTTTGACGCAGCCGGCGGCGGTGACCCGATCCTCTATCAGCACCTGTTGTGGTTCTTCGGTCACCCTGAAGTGTATATCGTGATCGTGCCGGGCTTCGGGATCATCTCGCACGTGATCGCGACCTTCTCGCGCAAGCCGATCTTCGGCTACCTGCCGATGGTCTATGCGATGGTTGCCATTGGCGCGCTTGGCTTCGTGGTCTGGGCGCACCACATGTACACCGTGGGCATGTCGCTGACGCAGCAAAGCTACTTCATGCTGGCCACGATGGTGATCGCTGTGCCGACGGGGATCAAGATCTTCTCCTGGATCGCGACGATGTGGGGCGGCTCGATCGAGTTCAAGACGCCAATGCTCTGGGCCTTTGGCTTCCTGTTCCTGTTCACCGCAGGCGGGGTTACGGGGATCGTGCTGTCGCAGGCTGGCATCGACCGGGCCTATCACGACACTTACTACGTCGTGGCGCATTTCCACTACGTGATGAGCCTTGGTGCCGTTTTCGCCATCTTCGCAGGGGTCTATTTCTACCTGCCGAAAATGTCGGGCCGCATGTATCCTGAATGGGCAGGCAAGCTGCACTTCTGGGCCATGTTCATCGGCGCCAACATCACCTTCTTCCCGCAGCACTTCCTGGGCCGCCAGGGCATGCCGCGCCGCTATATCGACTACCCGGAGGCCTTCGCCTACTGGAACTACGTGTCGAGCTGGGGTGCCTTCCTGTCCTTCGCGTCCTTCCTGTTCTTCATCGGGGTGATCTTCTACACGCTGACCCGTGGCGCCCGCGTCACCGAGGCCAACCCCTGGAACGAATATGCGGACACGCTGGAATGGACGCTGCCCTCCCCACCACCGGAGCATACGTTCGAAATCCTGCCGAAGCAGGAAGACTGGGACAAGGCGCATCACTAGTGCCCATCCAGCACATTGACCTTACTGGAAGGGCCTCGGATTATCCCGAGGCCCTTTCTACATCCGACAACGCCCAACCGCCGCTCTGGCGGGTTCTGCTTTACCCGCACCGCTCAATGAATGCGCAAGGGTTCGTCTGGGTGATCGGCATCCTGAGCGTTGGCCTTTCCATCCCGCTTCTGGGCGTTATGGGCACCGCCGTCCTTTGGGGCGTGCTGCCGTTCTTGGTCCTGACCGTGGGCGCGGTGTGGTACTTCATCATGCGCAATTTTCGCGACGGCCATATCGTGGAGGAGCTGTCGCTGTGGGAGGACACGCTGACCTTGGTGCGCGTCGACCCCAAAGGCACGCGCCGCGACTGGCGGGCCAACCCCTATTGGGTGCGGGTGGACGAGCATGACGAACCGGTGGAGCATTACCTGACCCTGAAAGGCGGCCCTCGTGATGTGGAGCTTGGCGCATTCCTGTCCGCCGAGGAACGCGTCAAACTGAAGCGCGAGATCGAGGATCAGTTGCGCGCGCTGACGCCCTGACGCTGGCCTGAGACAAGCGTTTACCGGGCCTTAACCCTGTTATGGCCATGGTTTACGCACCTGTCGCAGCACGGCTACATGGGCCACGCTTCCTGGTCGGGGCCTCTTGCGTCACGGGCGCAAACGGCGCAAGCAAAGACAATACACCGCAACCACGGACGCGAGGCGCATATGGGCAAGGTCGGAGCCAAGGGCGACAGCTATTACGGCAAGGTTGCCGCGAACTACCAGAAGCGCCGCGCCAAGCAAGGCTGGTGGGCGGTGGAACAGGATGAGATGAAGGCCCTGCTGGACACGCTCCCCGAAGGTCTCAGCGTGCTGGATGTCCCATTTGGCACCGGGCGGTTCGTGCCCTTTTACAATGCACGCGGGGACAAGGTCATCGGCCTTGATGCCTCCGCCGACATGCTGGCCGCCGCAGAAGAAGAACTGGGCGATCAGTTTCAGGGCTGCAAAACCACCGTCGGCAGCGCCATGGACCTGCCCTACCCTGATGACAGTTTCGATCTGGTCAGTTCCTGCCGGTTCATCCGCGACATCATCATCAAGCCCGACGCGCTGAAGGCGCTGGCCGAATTTGCCCGCGTCACTCGCAAACATGCGATCATCCAGCTGGGCGAGCACAGCACCGGGGGCGCCGACGACGTGGCCGCGCTCAGCGATACGATCCCGCTGCATTCCCAGCTGTCGTCCAAGGGCAATGAGGAGATGCTGAAAGGTCTGGGGCTGAAAATCGTGGAAAAGCGGCTGGTCAAGGATGACCCGGAGGATGCGTCGCACGTCTACCACTTCTTGCTTGAGAAGGCGTAAGCCCACCCCATGCTGATCGAGCTCGTGGGCCTTCCGGGAAGCGGCAAGACGACGTTCTCCAAACAGTTCTACAAGCAGATGCGCGCCGCCGGCACGCCCGTTCAGGACGCGCAGACCCTGGCGCTGGACGCGCGCGCCGGCAAGCAGACCCCCCGTTTCGTGCGCGCCCGCCCCGAAAGGGCGCTGCTGCACCGCTACATCCGGTTTCAGCGCCAGAACAAAGAGTTGGACGCGCTGGCAACGGCCCAGTTTGACGACGCGCCGGTGAAGCACCTGCTGTTTACGATGGTCGCAGCCGGGTATCAGGCGGTACAGGACCTTGCTGCGGCGCGCGATGTCGTGGTGATCGACGAGGGGTTTGTGACCCACGGCGTCGCTGCATTCTACGAGAAGGGGGATCGCGACGGCATGGCGCGTTACGCCGCGTTGATGCCCAAGGTGGAGATGGTGATGCATCTCGACCCGGGTGCCACCCTGGCCTTTGAGCGCACACAGCAACGCGCAGGCCCCGACCCTGAGAGGCGCGCTTTTGTCACGCAGAAACATGGCGAGTTGGCCCTGTTTGAACGCCGGGACCAGATGATGCGCGACACGCTGGAAAGCTACGCCGCCCGCGGCGTCACCGTGGTCAGGCTGGACACGGCTGCGAAAGAACCCAAAGCGCTCGCAGCCGAGGCGCGCGCCGCGGTCGATGCGCTTCTGGAAGGGTTGGGCTAGGGCTAGCCCAGCCGCGTCTTGACCATGGGACCAACGGCGCCGAAATCCATCTGGCCGGTATACTTGCCCTTCAGGATGCCCATCACCTTGCCCATATCGCGGATGCTTTCCGCACCGGTCTCCGCAATCGCGGCATCAACGGCCGCGGCGGCCTCTGCCTCGCTTAGTTGCGCTGGCAGGAAATCATTGATCACCTTGATCTCGTCCATTTCCCGCTGCGCCAGTTCCAGCCGCCCGCCCTCTTCATAGGCTTTGGTGCTTTCCTGCCTCTGCTTGACCATCTTGCCAAGGATCGCAAGGATCTCGTCATCGCTAACCTCCCGACCTTCGGTCCGCAGCGCGATGTCACGGTCCTTGATGGCCGCGTTGATCAGCCGCAACGTGCCAAGCCGCTCGCTGTCCTTGGCCTTCATCGCCTGTTTAAGCGCGTCCGTGATCTGGGTGCGTTTGTCTTTCGACATGAAATCCCCTTGGTGCTGTCCCTTGAGCGCGCATGAATAGTCAGATCGCCCCGTTATCACAAGGGGTGACGCAAGGATGCAGAATTTCCCCTTGCGCTACAATTTGTAGCTGTTGACCCCACCTGCCCCCGCCCCTAGTTTCCGGCAGATTTTGTCCGACGCGCTACATAAGGGGAATCATCATGCCGACCCACCCGACCGCCTGTCTTGTTCTCGCCGATGGCACCGTGTTCTACGGCAAGGGCTTTGGCGCCGCCGGCACCTGCGTGGCAGAGCTGTGTTTCAACACCGCGATGACCGGCTATCAGGAGATCATGACCGACCCCTCCTATGCAGGCCAGGTCGTCACCTTCACCTTCCCCCATATCGGCAATACCGGCGTGACCGACGAGGATGACGAGACCGCCGACCCGGTCGCCGCCGGCATGGTCGTCAAATGGGACCCGACGGAGCCGTCAAACTGGCGCGCACAGGCGGAGCTGATTGATTGGCTGGCGCGGCGAGGCCGCATCGGAATGGGCGGTGTTGACACGCGGCGGCTGACCCGCGCGATCCGGGCGCAAGGCGCGCCGCATGTGGCCCTGCAGCACGACCCTGACGGCAAGTTCGATCTGGAGGCACTGGTGGCCAAGGCGCGCGGGTTCAACGGCCTCGAAGGGCTTGACCTCGCGAAGGAGGTCACCTGCGCCCAAAGCTACCAGTGGAATGAGACCAGATGGGCCTGGCCCGATGGTTTCGGCAAGCGCACCGAGCCTGGCCATAAGGTCGTAGCGGTCGATTACGGCGCAAAACGCAACATCCTGCGCTGTCTGGCCTCTGCTGGCTGCGACGTGACCGTGTTGCCGGCAACCGCCACGGCGGAGGAAATCTTCGCCCACAAGCCCGACGGCGTTTTCCTGTCCAACGGCCCCGGTGACCCAGCGGCAACCGGTGCCTACGCGGTGCCCGCCATTAAGGAAGTGCTGGCAAAGGATATTCCCGTTTTCGGCATCTGCCTGGGTCACCAGATGCTGGCGCTGGCGCTTGGGGCCAAGACCATCAAGATGAACCACGGACACCATGGCGCGAACCATCCGGTGAAAGACCACACGACCGGCAAGGTGGAAATCACCTCGATGAACCATGGCTTTACGGTCGATACGCAAACCCTGCCCGCAGGCGTGAGCGAGACACATGTCTCGCTGTTTGACGGGTCCAATTGCGGCATCCAGCTGGACGGCAAGCCGGTGTTTTCGGTGCAATACCACCCGGAAGCCTCCCCCGGACCGCAAGACAGCTACTACCTGTTCGAGCGTTTCGCGCGGGCCATGGCCGACCGGGCGCTCGAAAAAGCGTAGCGGCAACGATGATGCAGTCAATGGCATCGGATTAACGGGCACTTAACCATAGCGCGCGCATGGTCGGGACACGCTTTCCCAGCCCCACAGCCCGTGCCGCGTTATGAATGCTCCGTTGATACTTCGACCCGCCAGCCGGCCGCTCAGCCTGCCCGTGCCAGGTGACACGGGCGCCAAGCACCCTGTCAAACGCAGACTGGGGGATATTCTGATCGGGGACGGCCTTTTGCTGCCCGATCAGCTGCGGGACGCGCTCAACCGGCAGGCGCGGCTTGACGCCCCTTTGGGCGAGATCATCGCCAGCGAAGGGTTTGCCAGCCAAACGGACGTGACCGAGGCACTGGCCCAAAGCTGTGGCACCACCCGCGTCGACCTTGACGCCGACCCCCCTGACCCGCGGCTGGCAAGCGCCTTGAAGGCGGAGGATTGTCTGCGGCACAAAGTCGTGGCCTGGCGCCGCTCCGGCGCTATAACCGTATTGGCATGCGCGGATCCCGGTCAGGCCAGCGTTCTGTTTCGCAGGTTGCCCAATGCGCTGCGCCCGGCCCGTTTCACGCTGGCAGAGGCCGCAAGCCTGGATCAACGGCTGGCCAAACTTTACGGCCCTGATCTCGCGCGGTTGGCTGAAGAGCGCGCGCCCGAGGCGCATAGCTGCCGGAAATGGCAACCCATTCCGTTTCTGATCTGTCTTGCATTACTGGCATTGGGTGTCATGGCCTTCGCCCCCCACCTGATCGGTTCCGCGCTGTTCTGGATCGCCGCAACGGTACTTTTGTCAAACACCGCGTTGAAGCTCGCCTGCCTTTTGGCGGCCCTACGCCGCCCCGAGCGGACCCGCGCCGCGCTTCCCGCGTCCCAGACCGGCCCGCCTTTGCCTAAAATATCAATCCTTGTCCCCCTTTTTCGGGAGTCCAATATTGCCGAAACCTTGATCAAACGGCTCGGTGCAATCGACTACCCCGCACCACTTTTGGAGATCTGCCTGGTCACGGAAGCGGACGACCATCTGACGCGCGATACCCTGCGCCGCACCGATCTTCCCGGCGGCATGCGCGCGGTGACGGTGCCGGTCGGCACGCTAAAAACCAAGCCGCGCGCCATGAATTACGCGCTGGAATTCACAAGCGGGGCAATCATCGGGGTCTATGACGCCGAAGACGCGCCAGAGACCAATCAGTTATACAAGGTTGCCGCCCGTTTCGCGGCGAGCGACGAGAAGCTGGCCTGCCTGCAAGGCATCCTTAGCTTCTATAACCCGCGCGCGGGCTGGCTGGCGCGCTGTTTCAGCTTTGAATATGCAGCGTGGTTCGGCATCATGCTGCCCGGTCTGCAACGGATGGGCTTCGCCATCCCCCTGGGCGGCACAACGCTGTTTTTCCGGCGCGGTGTTCTGCTGCAGCTGGGGGCATGGGACGCGCATAACGTGACCGAGGATGCAGAGCTTGGGATGCGGCTCGCCCGCGAAGGCTACCGGGCGGAGATGATCGACACCGTCACGCAGGAGGAAGCGAATAACCGGCTGTGGCCCTGGGTGCGGCAGCGGTCGCGCTGGCTGAAAGGCTACGCCATGACCTGGTGCGTGCATATGCGCCAGCCATGGCGATTGCTACGTGACCTGGGTCCGTGGAAATTCGCAGGCTTCCAACTGCTCTTTCTTGGCACCATTCTGGCCTTCTGCCTCGCCCCGCTGCTGTGGTGGGGGTTTGCGCATTTCGTGTCCGGCGGTGCTATTCCGGCACCTGCGGGTCTGGCCCCTGACGCGCTGCAGCGGCTTGGCGTTCTGTTCGTAACTTGCGAAGGGGTCAGCATCGCGACCTTCCTGACGGCCCGCAGGCTGCTTTCCGTCCGGCCCGGCGCGTTATGGGTCTTCACCCTGCCCGCCTATTTCATGTTCGCGACCTTGGCCGCCTATAAGGGCGTTATGGAGATGCTGTGGAAGCCATTTTTCTGGGACAAGACCGAGCATGGCATAAGTCCGGCCGATCGAGCCTCACACCTCAGCGGCGGCGTCGATCTTCAAACGGGTCTCAAACGCGACTGAGAGGTGCTGGCGCAACGCGGCACTGGCAACGGCCGCGTCGCGCGACGCGATGGCATCGACGATAGCCATATGCTCATCAAGCGCGACCTCTCCGCGCCCGTCCACGGCCAGTGACGTGGTGGCCAGCAGCGCCATGGAGCGGTAGACCAGATCAAGCTGCTGGACGAGGTAGCGGTTATGCGAGGCGCGGTGCAGCTGGCGGTGGAAGCGGCGGTTGGATTGGCTCAGCTCACCGGGTTGGCCCAGCAATGACCGGTCCCGTTCGACCATGTC
This sequence comes from uncultured Litoreibacter sp., assembly GCA_938030665.1. Taxonomy (GTDB): domain Bacteria; phylum Pseudomonadota; class Alphaproteobacteria; order Rhodobacterales; family Rhodobacteraceae; genus Litoreibacter. The sequence goes on from CALHHY010000063.1 coordinate 29,572, forward strand.
GCGCAGCACCTTGATCTCCTCAGGAGCGGCATGCTGCGCGGCCAGCTCTGCGGCCAACCCCTCCAACGCGCCGCGGACGGTGTAAAGCTCTGACATCTGGTCATGATCCAGGGAAGCCACAATCAGTGACCGGCCGTCACGGCTGAGCAGCGATTGGGTCTCAAGCCGCTGCAAAGCCTCCCGGATGGGCGTGCGCGATCCCCCGAACCGGGTCGCCAGCTCGCTTTCGACCAACCGGTCACCCGGCTTGTAAATCCCCACATCGATCGCGTTCAGGATCGCCTTATAGGTCGCGCTTTCAACTGGTTTTCCCATCACTCGTCCCGTCGCATTACCACCTTGCCCACATTGTCGGGAAAGCTAGACAGTCCGCAAACGGCGCACAAGCCATTACGCGCTTTCCGCCGCCCCCCGCTACGGGTAGCGTCCGGGTGATGAGAAACCATTTCGGCCATATCAACACCTGGGTCTTTGACCTCGACAACACGCTTTACCCGCCGCGCATGCGGCTGTTCGACCAGATCGAGGCGCGGATGGTGCGCTATGTCATGGCCGCGATTGGCGTGGACCGGGACGAGGCTGACCGCCTTCGCGCCAGCTATTGGCACCGCCATGGCACCACGCTGGCTGGGCTGATGGCAGAGCATCACATCGACCCCGAGGATTTCATGGCCGATGTGCATGAGATTGACTTCACTGTGCTTTCCCCTGATCCGGTGCTGCGTGAACAGATCGCCACGCTGCCGGGACGTAAGATCATCTACACCAATGGCAGCGCCCCCTATGCGAAAAACGTGATTGCGGCGCGGGGCCTGTCCGGTCTGTTTGACGCCGTCTACGGCGTTGAGCATGCCGGGTGGCGCCCCAAGCCTGAGGCCGCGGCATTTGACGCCGTCTTCCGCGCTGACGGGTTGCAACCCGGTAGCGCCGCGATGTTTGAAGACGAGGCGCGCAATCTGGAGGTGCCGCATGCGCTTGGTCTGCGCACAGTCCATATCGCGCCCCATCCGCAGCCCGCGCCGCATATCCATCACCATCACACCGATCTCAGCGGCTTTCTGGCGCAGTTGGTGGATTGAGCCTTGGCCTTTCGCGCACGCCCCATAAGTAAGTCTCATGACTGAGAAAACCGATATTCTGATTTCTGGCGGCGGCGTGGCGGGGCTGACTGCGGCGGCCCTGTTTGGCAGCAATGGCTTCCGGGTGATCTGCGTCGATCCCGCGCCACCTGTGACAAGCCGTGACACCGAGGGCGCTGACCTGCGCTCCACCGCGTTTTTGCAACCCTCCGTTCAGGTATTGGAGCGCGCGGGCGTCTGGCACCAGCTGGCAGGGCACGCGACACCGCTACAGACGATGCGCATCGTGGATGCAGGACCGGACGGGCCGCGCAACAGCCGCGATTTTGACGCCTCCGACATATCCGAGCTGCCTTTTGGCTGGAACCTTCCCAACTGGCTGATCCGGCGGGAGCTTGTCGCACGGCTTGAACAGCTTGAGACTGTCAGCTTCAGGCCCGGCGTCGGGACCGACCGGATGCTCGCGCGCAGCACGGGCGCAAAGGTCTGGCTGAGTGACGGAAGGTCGGTGCAGGCCGACCTGGTTGTCGCAGCAGATGGGCGGGGCTCCGCCTTGCGGTCCGCCGCAGGGATTGAGGTTACGACGAAGCGCTACGGGCAAAAGGCGTTGGCCTTTGCCGTTACACATCAGCTGCCGCATGAAAACGTATCAACGGAAATCCATCGCACCGGCGGCCCCTTCACGCTGGTGCCGCTGCCTGATTACGAGGGCAAGCCCTCCTCCGCCATTGTCTGGATGGAGGAAGGCCCCAAAGCGCAAGCGCTATACGAGCTGGATGAGACTGCCTTCAACGCCGCGATTGCCAACCGGTCTTGCGGGTTGTTCGGGCCGCTTACCCTTGCCTCGCGCCGCAGCATCTGGCCGATCATCAGCCAGATTGCGCACCGCTTTTCCGCCCGCCGGCTGGCGCTCGTCGCCGAAGCCGCGCATGTGGTGCCGCCCATTGGCGCCCAGGGGCTAAACATGAGCCTTGCCGACCTGCAATCGCTGCTAGATCTCAGCGCCAAACATCCGCTGGGAAGCGACGCGATGCTTGACGCCTATGACAGCGCGCGGCGGCGCGACGTGAAGCTACGGGTGAGCGCAATTGACCTGCTCAACCGGACTTCGCAATCCGACATGGACTGGTTTCGTGAACTGCGCAGCTGGGGCATCGGCGCCATTCATGACGCCAAGCCCATCCGCAAAACACTGATGCAGATGGGGCTTGGGATGAAATGAGCCGCGCTAAAGAACCTTGTCAGCCGTCGCGGTAAACCGTGCCAGCGTGCCATTAACGTCATACAGCTTGTCGAGGCCAAAAAGCCCGATGCGGAAGGTGCGATAGTCGTCCGGCTCGTCACATTGCAGCGGCACACCTGCGGCGATCTGCATCCCTTCGCCCATGAATTTGGAGCCATTCTGGATCGCAGGATCACCAGTATAGCAGACTACCACGCCAGGCGCGCCGAACCCGTCTGCGGCGACTGAGGTGATGCCTTTGGACGCCATATACTGGCGCACGCCATTGCCGAGCTTCCATTGCGCCTCCCGCAGCCGCTCGAACCCATAGTCACGGGTCTCCAGCATCGTGTCGCGGAAGGCGCGCAGCCCATCCGTGGGCATCGTGGCGTGATAGGCGTGCCCGCCCCCCTCATAGATCTCCATGATATCGAGCCATTTTTTCAGATCTACTGCGAAGCTGTCTGAGGTGGTGTCATTGATCCGGGCGCGTGCCAGTTCCGACATGCAGACAATCCCCGCGCAGGGTTGGGCGGACCACCCTTTTTGCGGGGCTGAGATCAGCAGATCGACGCCCGTCGCTTTCATGTCCACCCAGGCGCAGCCCGATGCGATGCAGTCGAGCACCATCAACGCGCCGACGCCATGCGCCGCATCGGCCAGCGCTTTGACATAGTCGTCAGGTAGGATCACACCGGCAGAAGTCTCGACATGTGGGGCGAAAACGATGTCGGGCTTTTCCTCGTTGATGCGGGCAACAACCTCCGCAATCGGCGCTGGCCGAAACGGGGAGCGCGTGTCATTGCCCGTTTGACGCGCCTTCATCACGATGGCCTCGGACGTGAGGCCGCCCGTCTCGATGATCTGCGACCAGCGGTAGGAGAACCACCCATTGCGTACCACCAGGGCCTTCTTGCCGCGCGCGAATTGGCGGGCCACGGCTTCCATTCCGTAGGTACCGCCGCCGGGGATCAAGGCGACGGAATGCGCGCCATAGACCTCTTTCAACATGCGGGAAATGTCCGTCATGACGCCTTGAAAGGCTTTGGACATGGAATTGAGCGAGCGGTCCGTGAACACCACGCTGAACTCGTCAAGGCCGGTTGGGTCTACGGTATCAAGCAATGCCATTATTCAATCTCCCAAATGTCTGGCGTCTGCTTAGATTGCTGACACCGGGAAATCAAACCGCGCCGCCGCGTCATCACGCCGCCATGCTGTCCCCCGGCTTAAGGCGCTCGGGTAACCAGTCGACGACGGTTCGGTTGCGGCCCGCCTCCTTCGCGCGGTAGAGGGCCGCGTCAGCCTGCTGGATCGAGATGTTGATATCCTCCACCCGGTCCTTGAGCGAGCCGCCGATTGAGACAGTAACCGACACTTGTACCTCCCCCGCGACGGCCGGGGACGCTGCCACATTGGTGCGCATCCGTTCCGCAACGATCAACCCCTGATCCTCATCCGCCTCATGCAGGAACACAACAAACTCCTCACCGCCAAAGCGGCAGACGATATCTTGCTCTCGGCAATGGGCGCGCAGGATTGAGCTGACATGCTTGATGACGGCGTCACCGACATAGTGGCCGTAGGTGTCATTCACCATTTTGAAATGGTCGATATCAACCATCAACGACACGCCATAAGCGTCCGGGTTCCCCTCCATCCGGTCAAAGAAGAAGTCACGGGTTGCAACATCTGTCAGGCGGTCGCGATTGACCAGGCGCTGAAGCTCCATCGTCAGAAGGTAGTTCTTATGCACCTGGCCAAGCGCCCAAACACAGATCGACATGCAGATAATGACCGTGTTCAACGGCGCCCGCGCCATAACTGTCGCCTGCAATTCCGGCGGATAGACAAGCTTGATCAAGACGATAATCATGCCCAAAGCCAGAAGGCTGATCAGGGCGGAAACCGTCCAAACCCCTTTCTTAGTCTTGATGTGAAAACCCATTATGCGCCCTATCTGTTTGGGGCGGATATGCGGTCAAGCATTTGAATAGGTGGTTAATTCTGTGACATGACATGACCCTGATTTATCGCAAATGCCGCGTAGTTCCTTGGTACTTCAGATCGGACCAGGCAGCCGCTCCTCGCTCAGCAGCACGTTCGCTTCCACATCACCTACGCCCGGTAAGGTCATGATCCGACGGCGTAAAACGCGCTCAAAATCCGACAGATCGCGGGCCACCACGCGCAGGCGGTAGTCGTAGAGCCCAAGCACATGCTGCACGGTCTGCACCTCGGGGATCGCCGTCACGGCGCGTTCAAAATCTTCCAGCGAAACGCGGCCCTTGGTGGCCAGTTTTACCCCAAGAAAGACGGTCACGCCAAAACCCAGCTTCTCGGCATCCAGATCGACGCGTTTGCCCGCGAGGACATCGGCCTCGCGCAACCGCTTGATCCGCCGCCATGTGGCCGGCTGACTGAGCCCCAGAGCCCGCCCAAGCGCACCCGCGCTTTGCGCCGCATCTGCTTGTAGGGCGCGCAACAACTGGCGGTCCAGATCATCCAGCGGGGTCATATGGGCAAGGTCTCCGATGATTTGATGGTCGCCACATGCATCAGCGCCTCCAGCTCCGAGATATGGGGCAAGGTCAGGATGCGGTTACGGTAAAGCCGTTGGTAGTCGGCCATGTCGCGGGCAACGACGGATAGCCGCACGTCAACGCGGCCCAGGAACGTCTGGATGGCAATGACCTCGGGGATGTCACGGGCCGCAGCCAGAAAAGCGTCAAACGCGTTGCTATGGGTCTTGTCAAGCGTGAATCGAAGTGAGACTTCGAGCGCGTAACCGAGCGCTGGCCAATTGATCTCGGCACGCTGTCCTCGCAAGATACCTTGGCGCGACAGTTTCTCCAACCGACGAGAGGCGGTGCCGGGTTGCAGGCCTGCACGCGCCGCCAATTCCGACAAAGGGGCATCGGGATCAGCCTGCATGAGGCGCAGAAGGCGGCGATCTTGATCATCGAGCATGGAAAACGCGTATATCAATCAACGGGCGAATGATAGCATCGATATTTCTGCAAAATATCGCGTTATCAATCTGTCATTTCAACGCCATATCACGCATTCCTGCCCCCAGATCAACACGAAGGAGGACGCCCAGATGCGCGTATATTACGATCAAGATTGCGATGTGAACCTGATCAAGGACAAGAAAGTGGCCATTCTGGGCTACGGCTCTCAAGGTCACGCCCATGCGCTAAACCTGCGCGACTCGGGCGCGAAGAACCTTGTTGTCGCGCTGCGTGAAGGCTCTGCCTCCGCCGCCAAGGCTGAGGGTCAGGGCCTGAAAGTGATGGGCATCGCCGAGGCCGCTGCCTGGTGCGACGTCATCATGTTCACCATGCCCGACGAGCTGCAAGCCGAGACCTACAAGAAATACGTGCATGACAACATCAAGCCGGGTGCCGCGATAGCGTTCGCCCATGGCCTGAACGTGCATTTCGGCCTGATCGAGCCAAAAGAAGGCGTCGACGTCATCATGATGGCTCCCAAAGGCCCCGGCCACACCGTGCGCGGCGAATATACGAAAGGCGGCGGCGTGCCCTGCCTTGTGGCTGTCGATCATGACGCGTCGGGCAAAGCGCTGGAGATCGGCCTGTCCTACTGCTCCGCTATCGGCGGCGGCCGGTCGGGTATTATCGAAACCAACTTCCGCGAGGAATGCGAAACCGACCTGTTCGGCGAGCAGGCCGTTCTTTGCGGCGGTCTGGTGGAGCTGATCCGCATGGGTTTCGAGACGCTGGTGGAGGCAGGCTATGCGCCAGAAATGGCCTATTTCGAGTGCCTGCATGAGGTGAAGCTGATTGTGGACCTGATTTATGAAGGTGGCATCGCCAACATGAACTACTCGATCTCGAACACGGCGGAATATGGCGAATATGTCTCCGGTCCGCGCGTGCTGCCCTATGACGAGACCAAGGCCCGCATGAAGGCAATTCTGACCGACATTCAGACCGGCAAGTTCGTGCGTGACTTCATGCAGGAAAATGCGGTCGGCCAGCCTTTCTTCAAAGGCACCCGTCGTATCAATGACGAGCATCAGATCGAGGCCACGGGCGAGACCCTGCGCGGCATGATGCCCTGGATTTCGGCTGGTAAGATGGTCGACAAGACCCAGAACTAGGCGCTTCTGCCCTTGCAACAATAAGAAGGCTGCGCCCTCAGGCGCAGCCTTCTTTATTTATGATGCCTTGGCTGTTGCCACGGATGGGCTGGGGGCCAGGGTCCTCTCTGGCCAGTAAGGATTTGGGCGCATCCGGGTCCTCGATACGGGCTTCGGTGCGTTTCTTGCTCCAGATGGAACGGACCATGACCAATGCGAATGTGGCAATTGGCAAAATCCAAATCAGGGGGAAGCCTTCCATGGGGTATTTCCAATTTTGCTGCATTGATGTTCACCACTCAGTTCGAAACAGGGCCGCTGCGTTCCGCGTCATTTCCGCGCAAGGCTTGCCCATCCCTGCACGAGCCGCATATCTGTCCCATCCCTAACCAAGGCTATTCCGCAATGCCCGCCCCCTCCCCCGAACAGCCTGGCCTCTCAAATTGGCTGCTCATTTTCCTGCTTGGTTTGATCTGGGGCGGGGCGTTCATGTCGGTGCGCGTGGCGCTGGACGGGTTCGGCCCGTGGAGCGTCGCCGCCGGGCGCACTGTGATCGGCGCGCTTTGCCTTTGGGCGGTCGGCGCGGGACTGGGTCAGGGTTTGCGCAAGCTGCCATCCGCGCGGGCCTGGGTCTTTAGCGCCGTGATCGGCGCCGGCGCGGTCGCCCTGCCTTTTGCGCTGCTTAGCTGGGGTCAGCAATTCGTGCCATCGGCTTTTGCGGGCGTGGCTATGGGGGCGGTGCCGCTGCTGGTCTTGCCGCTTGTTGCCGTCTTTTCGCCGGAGGAAGGGATCGGCCCAAGGCGCATCATGGGGCTTTTGTTGGGATTTGTCGGGCTGGCCATCCTGCTCGGCCCCGAGGCGTTGCAACCCTCTGGCAGGGAGCTTGAGATCTGGGGGCGGCTGGCCTGTCTCGGTGCAGCGGGATGCTACGCGTGCGGCTCCGTCATCACGCGGCGCGCGCCGCCCATGCCGCCCCTGGCCTTTGCAAGCGCCACATTGCTGATTGCGGCCGTGATATTGGTGCCGACCGCGCTGATCATCGAAGGGCTTCCGCAACAAATGCCTGCGACCCCGAGCTTCGCCTTGCTTTACGCGGCCTTGTTCCCGACCGCACTAGCCGCCGTCATCCGGGTGCGTGTCATCACCACCGCAGGCAGCCTGTTCATGTCATTGACCAGCTATCAGGTCCCGGTCTGGTCGGTGATCCTGGGAGTCGCGGTTTTGGGCGAGGCGCTGCCAGCGCAATTATTCCTGGCCCTTGCCGTGATCTTGCTGGGCATTGCCGTCAGCCAGTCGCGCGCCTTGCTGGCGATGTTCGGCCGCTAGACGGCCCGTTCCACCGCGCCGACAATGGTGCGCACGATCTGGTCAAGCTGCACCTCGTCCTCGCATTCGGCCATGACGCGGATCAGCGGCTCTGTCCCGGATTTGCGGATCAGCAGGCGTCCGTGATTGCCCAAGGCCCGCTCCGCCTCCGCAATGGCTTCCTGCACTGTCGCGTCGTTTAAAGGCTGCTTGCCAGCCCCAAAGCGGACGTTCTCCAGCTTTTGTGGCACCGGCTCAAACTGCCGCGACAAGGTGGAGGCCGCCTGCCCCGTCTGCACCATCGCTGCCAGAAACTGCAGCCCGGCCAGCAGCCCATCACCGGTGGTCGCATGGTCGGTCATCACGATATGGCCCGACTGCTCCCCACCCAGATTGTAGCCATGTTCGCGCATCGCGGCGACAACGTATCGGTCCCCCACGGACGTGCGTTCCAGCCGCAGGCTTTGAGATTGCAGGAACCGATCAAGCCCAAGGTTGGACATGACCGTGGCAACAAGGGCGCCGCCCTTCAGCTGACCCGACGCCGCCCACCTACTGGCCAGCAACGCCATGATCTGGTCGCCATCGGCCACGGTGCCATGCTCGTCAATCACCATCACGCGGTCTGCGTCACCATCAAGGCAAATGCCAATATCAGCGCCTTCGGACACAACGCGTGCGGCCGCCGCAGCAGTATCGGTAGAGCCGCACCCCTCGTTGATGTTGAACCCGTCGGGGGAGACGCCCATTGCGATGACCTCCGCCCCCAGCTCCCACAGGATTTCGGGGGCCACGCGGTAGGCAGCCCCATTGGCGCAGTCGATCACGACCTTTAGCCCATCCAACCGAAGCCCGTGCGGAAAGGTCGCCTTGGCGCGCTCAACATAGCGGCCACGCGCGTCGTCAATCCGCTTGGCGCGCCCGATATTCTGGGGTTGCGCGGGGATGATATCGCTTTCCAGCAACCGCTCGATCTCATGCTCGGCCTCATCGGACAGCTTGAAACCATCGGGGCCAAAAAACTTGATGCCATTGTCGTAGTGCGGGTTATGGGAGGCGGAGATCATGACACCGCAATCGGCCCGCATCGACCGCGTCAGAAGCCCGATGGCAGGCGTGGGCATGGGGCCGACGGGAAAGACATTCATCCCCGTAGAGGTCAGGCCCGCCGTCAGCGCGTTCTCCAGCATGTAGCCTGAGCGGCGAGTGTCCTTGCCGATCACCACCCGGTGCTCGTTCCCGTCCTGGCGGAAATACCGCCCCGCCGCCGCGCCGAGTTTCAGCGCCATGTCGGCTGTCATCGGGTAGGTGTTCGCGCGGCCCCGGACCCCGTCCGTGCCAAAAAGCTTGCGTACCATTCTTGTTATGCGTCCTGCTGCTGATCCTGCACTGCCCGCCAGAGCGCGAAGGCCTGGGCGTGGGCCTCTATATCATGGGCGCGGATGATCTGCACGCCTTGTACCAATGCCCCAAGCGCAATCGCAACCGACCCCGGCGCGCGGCGCTGCGGGTCTGGCTGCGCCCCAATTGCGCCAATGAAACGCTTGCGCGAAACGCCCAGCAAAATGGCGCAGCCCAAGCCGTGAAACAGGCTCAGCCCCTGAAGCAGCGTCAGGTTATGGGCCTGCGTTTTGCCAAAGCCAATGCCGGGATCCACGATGATATTAGAACGCGCGATGCCGGCAGCCTCTGCCACGGCAATGCGGGCTTCGAGAAAATCAAAAACGTCCAGCAAGACGTTCTGATAGCTCGGATTTTCCTGCATCGTCTTCGGGTCGCCCTGGGCGTGCATCAGGCAGATAGGCGCGCCGGCAGATCTGGCGAGATCGGCCATTTCAGGCTCGAAAGTCATGGCCGACACATCGTTGAGCAGATCGGCCCCGGCCGCCAAAGCCGCCCGCGCCACCTGCGCCTTACGCGTGTCGATCGAGATGGGCGCTTTGATCCCCGCCCCGCGCAGCGTCTCGATAACGGGAACGGTGCGCGCGGCCTCTTCCTCCGGCGGAACAAAAGCTGCGCCGGGGCGCGTCGATTCCCCACCGATATCAAGGATCGTGGCCCCCTCATCCAGCATGGTCCGGGCATGCGCTGCAGCCGCATCTGGCACGTTATGCTGGCCGCCATCGGAAAAGCTGTCGGGCGTCGTGTTAAGCACACCCATCAGCTGCGGCTGCGTCATATCAAGCCCGCAAAGTCGATCGCGCGGCGCGGTCAGCGAGGCAAGCGCGTCGTCAGGAAGGGCCATTGCTGGTAAGATTTCGGGAGCCGCGTCGCGGGACAGCGCCACCACATGATCAAACCAGACGCGTTTGCTGCCAGCCAGCGGCAGGGCGGTCTCGGGCCGCACCGCATCGGTTTGGGGGAGCGGGCGAAAATACTGCCGCGTCACAGCGGAGCGGCCCCGCCCCGCGCCCCAAGCTCCGACAGCTCGGCTGCCTCAAATTCCTGCGCAAACCAGCGGGTAAGCGCGCGGGCGTCAATCGCGGAAAGGTCAGGTTTATCAGCGGCATCCAGAACGATCTTCGACGGGGCCCAAACGCTGATCTGGCCATTTTTCATCGCCCAGTCCAGCTCTGTCCGGGTCTCGACCACCACGCATCTTTTGTCGCGGGAGGCCAGCACCCAAGCCTGCTGCTCCAGTGCCAGCAGATCAATACGGCGTTGCGTGATCGGGTGTGCGGCCTCGGGCCGCGAAATGCTGCCCAGCCCCACACAGAGGATGACCGGCAGCGCATCGACGAGCAGCGTATCAAGCTGATCAGACAGATCGTCGCGGTGGATCGCGGCTTCCGACAGGTAAACCACGCGCGGGTGCACAACCGGACGCGGCGCGGCGGGAGCAACAACGGCGCGGTCGCGCACGATTTCCACGCCCAAGGCGCCCGGCCCGCGGTCCAGCTTTTCTATCCGCACGAACACGCGGGCGGCGCGCGGGTCGGTCAAGACGGCCTCCGCCACCCGCTCCGCCAGGGTTTCAAGCAGGTTCAGACGTTCTTCGCTGAGTTCCTGATCAATGGCCTCGGTGATCGTGTCATAGCTCATGATCCGGTCGACATCGTCGTCCAACCCCTCAGGCAACCGCACTTCCACCACCACGTTAAAACAGATGCGCTGCGTCGTGCCGCGTTCAGCCTGAAATGCGCCGATCTCGACCTCCCGGATATGGTCGCGCAGCGAGATGCGGTCGCGAGGCTCCTCCGCCAGAGCCTCGGAGCGTTCCGCAGGATGGGCAAATGCCAGTCGGATATCAGATGTCATAGGCTATGGTCCCGTCGCGCCGCTTTGAGACCGAGATTACCCGCAATACAAATACCGCAAAGTCCAAAACGCGAACTGCCGCCTTTCAAAAACGAATGCGAGGGGGTCGCTCAGCTGGGCTTATAGAAAAGGTGCACGCCCATCCGCGCCGTGCGCTCGAACTGCCGCGCCCATCTGGGGTTCACCGCCGTCGTGTGATAGTAGGTCGCCCCACCAGAGAGCTTGCGCGGCGCCCCGTCGAGCATCATCCGGGCGACCTTGCCTACGCGCTGAAAGGCGCGCGGCTCGGTGACATGTTCGGGGTGGCCGTCGCAAGTGTAGGTGAACTGGCACGCAAATTTGCGGCCAGTGCCCTGATTGATCACGCCACAAACGGTATCAGGGAAACGCGGCGACGCAACGCGGTTCAGGATGACCTCTGCCACCGCAATCTGGCCTTTCAGCGTTTCGCCGCGGGCCTCGAAATACAGGGCTTCGGTCAGGCATTCCCATGCAACGCCGCCAGTGGCCTCAGGCCGCGCGGCAAGGGTGGCCACGTCATAGGTCAGCCCGTTCCCGGCAGAGCCACCAGAAACCCGCCGCGATATCTTGCTGAGCCGGTCGGTTTTTAGGGTCGCGCCGCTGGCCTTGTCAGCCTTGACCAGCTGCAGAAACTTCGGGCTGATCACACTTGGCTTGGCCGCCTCAATCGCAGGGCCGCCCGAAGTTGACCCGATGGCGCGAAGCCCGCTATCTGCCAGCCCCCCTGTCGGAGCGCCCAAAGCTGCAGCCAAAGCGACAGCAGTTAGCGCGCCGCGTTTCGTTGTTGTAATACCCATGTCCACCTCTGTGCGCCCGACAAAACCCCCGAACGGGACGCTCAGACGCTCTCCCCCCGCGATGCGGAGCCGCTATTTTTTCTGTTGAGATGATATATCGCCGAGGGCGCAAAGCGTCTAGCACGGGGACAAAACGCCGCACTCGAACTTAGCGGAAAAGCGCCAATGGCAGAGGCTCTCAGTAACAATTACCAGGCATCCCCGTAACGATGCTGAGAGGTTTGCGTAGTTATTCGATCACCGTCCGGGCGTCGGGGTCAAACACGCCGGGCGACCGCGTCTCCGAGGGCGAGCGAATCGCAAGATGGGCTGCGGCCAGCCGGGCAATGGGCACCCGGTAGGGCGAGCAGGAGACGTAGTCGAGCCCCAGATCGCGGCAAAACGCGATGCTGTCCGGGTCGCCGCCATGCTCCCCACAGACCGACAATGTCACGCGGGAGCGCACCTGCCGCCCGCGCGCGATGGCCAGCTGCAACAGCTCCCCGACCCCGTCCTGATCCAGCGCGCGGAACGGGTCTTCGACAAAGACACCTTGCTGCACATAGGTCGACATGAACCGCCCCGCATCATCGCGCGACAGCCCATAGGTCATCTGCGTCAGGTCATTCGTCCCAAAGCTGAGGAAGGTGGCATGGGTCGCGATATCACCCGCCCGCAGAGCTGCGCGAGGCGTCTCGACCATGACGCCAAGGCGGTAATCCACGGGCTCACCGGTGCGCGATCTGATGTCGGCGGCGACGGCCTCGATCCGGTGCTTAACCAGCTCCACCTCCCGCTTGGCGGAAACCAGCGGGATCATGATCTCGGGCACCACATGCGGGTTGTCTTTGGTCTGGGCCTGGATCGCGGCCTCGAAAATGGCGCGGGCCTGCATGTCGTAAATCTCAGGCACCGTGATCCCAAGGCGCACGCCGCGCATGCCCAGCATCGGGTTGAATTCGGTAAAGCTTTCGATGCGCGCCTGCACCTCACGTGAGGACAGGCCCATGGCCTCCGCCATCTCCTTGATGCCGCGGGCGCTGGTTGGCAGGAACTCGTGCAGCGGCGGGTCAAACAGGCGCAGGCAAACGGGGCGATGCGCCATAATCTCGAAGATCTCGGCGAAATCGTCGCGCTGCATCGGCAGCAGCCGCACCAGCGCCGCCGTCCGATCGGTGGCATCCTCGGCAAAAATTGCCTCCCGCAGGACGGTCAGCCGGTCTTCGGCGAAAAACATGTGCTCTGTACGGGTCAGCCCGATCCCTTCCGCTTCAAACCGGCGCGCAACTATGGCCTCCGCAGGTGTGTCCGCATTGGCCCGCACGCCGATGTCGCGGTAGCGGTCGGCCCAGTTCAAAAGCGTCTCCAGCGGGCCGCCAATACCCGCTTCGATCAAGGGCAGGGCACCGGCCAGCGCCTGCCCCTTCGTGCCATCAAGGGTGATCAGATCCCCTTCGCTGAACACGCGGCCGTCGCGGGTGGTCAGCTGCCGCGACTTGGCGTCGATTTCCAGATCTGAGGCGCCTGAGACACAAGGCAGGCCAAGCCCGCGGGCGATCACGGCCGCATGGCTGGTCTGGCCGCCGCGTTCGGTCAGAATACCGCGCGCTGCATGCATGCCGCGAATATCCTCGGGCGAGGTCTCGCGGCGCACCAGGATGCACGCCTCCCCCTGCGCTGCGGCGGCTTGGGCGGCCACGGCGTTGAAAACCAACTTCCCGCTGGCAGCGCCGGGACTGGCCGCAATCCCTTCGGAGATCACGTCGCGCCGCGAGCGGTTATCCACTTGCTGGTGCAAAAGATCCGGGATCGCATTCGGCTCGATCCGCAGCACCGCGTCAGACTCTGAAATCACCTCATCTTTGGCTAACGCCACGGCCGTTGCGACTGAGGCGCGCGCGCTGCGGGGGGCCACGACCGCGTCGATAATCGATAGCGCGCCGCCTTGCAGCGTGAATTCGATCTGCATCTCTTCGCGAAGGCCTTTGCGGGCGACGGCCCCGAGCCTTTTAATCTCGCCAAAAACCTCGGGCTGGTCATCCTCCAGCGAGGGGCCGCGCGCATCGTGGGTCAGGTAGTGCGCGTCACCCTCCGCGCTCAGCGCGTCGCGGCCTTGCGACTGTCGTTTGTAGCGCCCCGTGGCCTGCGGCGCGCCGGTTGAGGCGTTGATGAACTGAATAACGCCAGAGCCGCTTTCCCCTTTGCCCAGCCCAAAGGCCATGCGCTGGATCACAAGGCCGAGCCCCGCATCTTCCGGCGCGCCGTTGGACATGCGCAGCAGCCGGGCCGACGTCCCCTCCCACGCGCGGGCCATGGATTTCAGCACCTCGAACAGCTGGGTCTCGATGGATTGCGGGAAAGTCTCGTCCATCTCCTGCTCGTAGGCGTCATATGCCGCCTCCACCGTCAGGTCGGGCAGATCGAAAATGTCCTCATCCAACCGCGCC
>CALHHY010000064.1 GCA_938030665.1 uncultured Litoreibacter sp.
CTGAAACAGTCTCTAATCCGGCCGAACTCGGCGATGCATTCAAGCGCGCGAAGGCGGCTGACAAGACCTCCGTCATCGTGATGCAGGTTGATCCCTACGAAGGTTGGACCACCGAGGGCCACACCTGGTGGGAGGTTGGCACACCGCACGTCACCGACAATCCCAAGGTCAAGGCGGCCCATGAAGATTGGGAAAGCAGCCGATCCAAACAACGGAAAGGCGTCTGATATGAGCGCTTTGCTGGACGGTATCCGTCAGAACAACTTTTTGGTCATCGGCCGCGCGGGGATGGATTTCTTTCCCCACCCGCCCGGCACCAAGACGGAGGAAGCGACCGAATTCCGCTCCGGCCTTGGTGGTTCTGCCGCAAATACGGCAGCGGGCATCTGCATCTTTGGCGGTAAGGCCGACCTGGTCACCTGCGTTTCCGATGACAGTGTCGGGCGATATTGCCTCAATCAGCTGGACCATTACGGCGTCGGGCGGACGCATGTGCGCAATGTGGGTGGGGAGTTCCGCAACTCCCTCGCTGTGTATGAGACCCGCGTGGAACAGCATCAAAGCGTCATCTACCGCAACGGTGCCGCCGATTTCGAGATGAGCATCGAGGATGTCGAAGCGCTGGATTATACGGCCTACGGCGCGTTGATCACGGCAGGCACCGTTTTTGCGGCCGAACCCTCCCGCAGCGCTGCGTTCAGAGCCTTTGAATTAGCGCGGGAGGCCGGGTTGCCGATTATCTTCGACATCGATTATAGACCCTATTCTTGGCCCTCACCGCAGGTTGCCGAAGAGGTTCTCAGCAAAGCTGGCGGACTTGCGGATATGATCGTCGGCAATGATGAGGAGTTCGGTTTCATGGCCGGCGACATCGCCAAAGGTGAGCAAAAGGCCAAATCTCTTGCCGAAACCTCCGCCGAGGTGGTGATCTACAAAATGGGCGAAAAGGGCGCGGTTACCTATACCGGGAATGATGTGATCACAACCGGCATCTACAAGGTTGAAGCGCTGAAACCCACTGGTGCGGGTGACAGTTTCATGGCGGGTCTCATGGCAGCCATTGCCGCTGGTCACGACCTGAAAGACGCGATCCACCGCGGTTCTGCCTGCGCAGCGATTGTTGTGGGGAAACCGGGCTGCGCCCCTGCCTTGCCCAATCTCACCGAACTAGAGACATTCCTGAAAAGCCATCCTGGCCCAAGCGACGCTTAAGAGGACATCATGCATATTGCTCCCTTCGACAACCAGAACAAACCTATCGTGGATATCGACGACCCCACGGTGCCGCTGAACTATTTCAACATCGTCAAGCTGAAGAAGGGCGAGGCGTTTGAATATCAGGTGCCGGGCTATGAGACCTGCATCGTGCCCGCAACCGGCAGCGTTGATGTCGAGGTGGAAGGCTTCAAATCCGCCGGGATCGGCGAGCGTGTCGGCGACGTCTGGGGTGGGGAGCCGGAAGGCGTCTACGTGCCAACCGGTGCCAAGGCCACCATGGTCTGCGTTAGCGACGACACCGAAGTATTCATCGCAGGCGCGCGGTTTGACGGTGTGTTAGAGCCTTTCGACGTGCGCAAGGACGAGCTTGATCTGGTCCAGTACGGCTCCGACGACACGAAGACGCACCGCAAGATCAAACATATTCTGGGCACTAAGTATCACGACAAGGTCGGCCGTCTGCTGGTCAGCGAGCTGTTCACCGTGGGCGCCGGCGGCTGGTCCGGTTTTCCAAGCCACAAGCACGACACGGACCGCCTGCCGATCGAGACGCGGCATGACGAGACATACAATTTCCGGTTCAAGCCAGACCACGGCTCTGGCGTGCAGATGCTGCAACGGCAGGACGGGAAGCCCGGCGATGCGTATCACATCGTAGACGGCTCGACGATCTGTCTGGACAATGGTTACCACCCCTGCGCGGTGCTGCCGGGCTACGAGATGTATTACTTCACGATCCTGGGTGGCCTGTCGCAGCGCAGCCTGATCCAGTATTTCCAACCTTCCCACGCGGATCAGATCGAAACGATCCCCGGCATCAAAGACATGATCGCGAAGTTTAAATGACGTTGGCCACACTCGCGGAGGTTCTCCAACCCGCCTTAAGGGACGGCTATGCAGTCGGCGGGTTGGTGTGCCTTGGCTGGGAGGACATGCGCGCCTATGCCTACGCAGCAGAGGCGGAAGGCTGCGCGGTCATCCTGCAGGCAGGCCCCGGCTGCCGGGCACACACGCCGCTGCCCGTCCTGGGTAAGATGTTCCGGCATCTTGCGGCAGAGGTCAGCGTGCCGGTCGTGGCGCATCTGGACCACGGCTACACCTTTGACGAGTGTAAGGAGGCATTGGACTCCGGCTTCACCTCGCTCATGTTCGACGGTTCCCGCAAACCGCTGCAACAAAATATCGACGAGACCGCCGCGATTGCCGAAATGGCCCATAAGGCCGGTATCTCCTGCGAGGGGGAGATCGGGTTTGTCGGCTACGCCAATGGCGAGCAATCCGCCGGCACCGACCCTGAGGAGGCTGCGATTTTCGTTCAAGCCACAGGCGTGGACGCCATGGCCATTTCCGTGGGTAATGTGCACCTGCAGGAGAATGCAGGCGACGGGCTGGATGTAGATCGCATACGCGCGATTGAGGCGGTGACCGAAGTGCCATTGGTGATCCATGGCGGTTCCGGCGTGCCGCTGGCACAGCGGCGCGAACTGGCGCGCGGATCGCATATATGCAAGTTCAACATCGGGACTGAGCTACGCATGGCTTTTGGGTCCGCATTACGCGCTGCCGTCGCCTCGGACACGGAACGCTTTGACCGCGTATCGATCCTGAAGGACACGCATGACCCTGTGATGCAGGCTGCGCGTACAGTGCTTTCTGGGCTGAGATAGGGTCTATTTGTCTTCGCCCTGGCCTTCACGGTCCGGGTTCTGGATGAAGAAATTAAAGCCAGCCCAAAGGCCCAACCCGCAAAACAAGCCGCCCCAGAAATGCGCGCCAGTACTGAATTCAAACAGCCCCCAGAGCATGCAGACGGCGACCGTCACAACCCGCCGCCAAAGCGGATCAAAGAACGGGTGGTCAAAATCAAATAGCGGACGCTTGCTCATCCGGGCAGGATCTCATCGACGCGCACTTCGCGCCTCTCCTTGATCGACAGCAGCGCGGCTTCGGCCAAGGCAAGCGCGCGTAAACCATCCTCCCCCGTCGTGGGGGGCGAAGATTTCTCGGTCACCGCTTTCACGAATGCCGCGATCTCGTTTGCGTAGGCGGCCATGTAGCGCGTCATGAAGAAATCCAGCGTTGGCGGGCGGTGATAGCCATCCGCATCAGCCACGGTGATATTCGCCTCAAGCGTATTTTCCGCTGAAACAGAGCCTTTTGAGCCATGTACCTCGATCCGCTGATCATAGCCGTAGGTCGCGCGGCGGCTGTTGGTGATGGTGCAGTGCTTACCCGACGCCGTGCGCATGGTGACATTCGCGCTGTCATAGTCGCCGTGCTTCGCAATCGCGGGATCAGTCAGCACCGAGGCGGAGGCATAGACGGTTTCCACCTCTTCACCCAGCATCCAGCGGGCGACATCGAAATCATGGATCGTCATGTCGCGGAAAATGCCGCCAGAGCGGTCGATATAGTCCAAGGGCGGCGCGCCCGGATCGCGGGAGGTCAGGGTGACCATCTCCACCTCGCCGATGCGTCCATCGCCAATCGCCTTGCGCAACGCGTTGAAGTCCGGGTCATAGCGGCGCTGGAACCCCAGCATGAGGGTCGCCCCTGTATCAGCGACAGTTTTGAGGCAACGCTGCACCCGTGCGAGATCAAGATCGACCGGCTTTTCGCAGAAGACGGCTTTACCCGCCTTGGCGAATTGCTCGATTAGGTCGGCATGGGTGTCGGTCGGCGTGCAGATGATGACCGCGTCGATATCATCCGACGCAGCGATCTGGTCAATGCTGCGCAGGTCGCAGCCGTAATCGGCCTGCACCTGTTTCGCCACGGCTTCCATAGGTTCCGCCAGCGCCGCGAAATGAGCGCCGGGGACTGACGCGATGGCGCGTGCGTGGACCTGCCCGATCCGGCCTGCGCCCAGCACCCCAATGCGCAGCATCTAGGCGGCCCCTGCGTATTCTGCGCCGGTTTTCGCGCCCGTGATGTAGGACACCACGTCCTCCCCATTCGTATCCTCTTTATTGAGGTTGGCGACGATGCGGCCCCGGCGGAACACGATGATGCGGTCGACCAGATCAAAGACCTGCCGCATGTTGTGCGACACAAGGATCAGCGGCTCGCCCGCTTCCTTCAGGCCGCGAATGATGTTTTCCACCTGCGCGGTTTCCTGAACACCAAGGGCGGCGGTCGGCTCGTCCATGATGGTCAGCTTGGAGGCAAAGGTCGCCGTGCGCGCGATGGCCACACATTGCCGTTGGCCGCCGGACATATTCTGGATCGAGTTGCGGATATTGGGGATCTTCACCCCGGTCTTTTCCAGCCCGTCCATTGTGGCCTGCCGCATCGCCTTGTAGTCCAGAAAGCGGAATGGCCCCAGCCAGTTGAACTTGGTGATTTCGCGGCCCAGGAACAGATTGTCCGGCACGTCCAGTGCGTCGGCGAGGGCCAGCGTCTGGAATACCGTCTCAATCCCCGCCCGGCGTGCGTCAATCGGACCTTCGAAATGCACCGGCGCGCCATCAAAGATGATCTCGCCCCGTGTGCGTTGTTCCACCCCGGTGATCTGGCGGACGAAAGTGGATTTGCCAGCACCGTTATCGCCCATGATGGCCACGTGTTCACCCTTTTTCAGGATGAAATTGGCCTCTTCCAGCGCATGCACACCACCGTAATATTTGGTCAGGCCCTTGGTCTCTAGAATTGTGTCGATCATGACAGGTCCCTTTACGTTCGCGATGCTGCGCGTTCTTGGCGCATTTTGTCCAAGACGACCGCTGCAATGATAATGCCGCCCATGGCCATCAGCTGATAGAAGGCGTCGAGCTTGATATAGGTGAAGCCAGACTGGATCACCCCGAAGACCATGGCACCCAGCACGGTGCCCACGATGGAGCCGCGCCCGCCCGTCAGGCTGACCCCCCCGATCACTGCCATGGCGATGGCGTAAAGCTCGTAGAAGATGCCCATGCCCGACTGCGCCGTCAGGTTTTTTGAGCTGAGGATGATGGCTGCGAAAGCTGCCAGCATGGAGGCGATCATGTAGACGCGCACCTTGTGGCGCTTGACGTTGATGCCCGACATCCGTGCCGCGTCCTCGTTAGAGCCGATGGCGTAGGTGTGTTTGCCGTAGAGCGTGTATTTCAAAATGATGTGGAACAGCACCGCGAGGGCGAGGAACCAGAAGACCGGCGCCATGCCCTTGCCCAACGCCGCGTAGCTTTCGGTCGGGAAAGAGACCGGCTTGCCGCGAGTCCAGGCCTGCGCGATGCCGCGGCAGATCAGGAACATGCCTAGCGTCGCAATGAAGGGAGGGATGCGGGTGTATGCGATAAGCGATCCGTTGATCGCGCCGATGAACGCCCCAAATGCAAGGCCCACCAGCACCGGTATGATGACGGGCAGATCAAACGCCCATGGCCCAAAAACCGCCTTGGGGTTGGCACCGCCATTGACCAGCTCGGTCTGGGCGAAGGACATCACGATCATCGCCGTGGCCCCCACCAGCGGTCCGGAACTTAGGTCGATACCGCCCGAAATGATAACCTGCGTCACCCCAAGCGCAATGATGCCGATGATGGCCACCTGCAGGATGATGATCCGCAGCCGCGCCTCGTTGAAGATCGAGTCAAAACGGTCGCGCGTGTCGAACAGGAAGCTCTGGTCGTTCATGTAGGGCAGCACCTGCCCCAGAACTTCGAAAATCGCGATGATGAGGATCAAAGCGAAGAAGATGTTGATCTCATTGGGCCATGTACGCTTCTTGGCGTCAAATTTCAGCCCGCCCGTTCCGTGCGCGGTGTCCGACATTTACTTTCCCCTTAGGGCGCCCGTTTCGCGCCCCAGTAAAATCTTTCGTGGAAAGAGGCGGCGCCGAAACGCCGCCTCCCGTGTTGTTTGTGACTGAGGCCGCTTAGTTCAAGAACTCGCTGACGTTCTC
>CALHHY010000065.1 GCA_938030665.1 uncultured Litoreibacter sp.
GGTCCCGATGTACCGAACCGCGCTTGAACTCGAACCTGCAGGACCTTTCGGTGGAACAATGGTTGTCTCTATGCGCCCATTACGCCCCGAAGACGTTGCCCGCGCGACCGAGATGTGTACGCACTTCCCGTTGGCCCATGGCGCACCAGTACATGTGGGTGATCCGAATGAAATTGGGATTGCCGATATCCACGCCCCGGAATGGGGGAATGCGGTTGATATCAAGGGTGGCGAAGTTTGCGTGTTCAGTGCCTGTGGCGAGACACCGCAAAACGCTGCGATCCGGGCGAAACTGCCGCTATTCATCTCGCACCGCCCCGGCGCGATGCTGATCACAGACGTGGACGAGCGGGCAAACCCGCCCGTCCTTTATGGGTTCGGCCTATTTGATTTCAAAGCCTGAGGCAGCACCAATGGTCGCGTTCCACGCTGCGGCACAGTCATCTCCGCAACGCGCTTTATAGGCGGGCAAAACCGCCTTATTGGCGGCCTCGTTGCGCAGGGCGATATCTGCGTCCGAGATCGGCACAAGCGTCATATCGGCCGGATCGCCATAAGGACATGCGCCGCCGGTGTTGCAGGACAGGCCGTCGGCTGTTTCCGTGGTCGCAAGGCCAAACATTTTGCCTTCCAGCTCCATCAGGCCCTTCTCGATTGTGGCCTGATCTGCTGAATCGACGCCATTCCACCAGTCCATATTCGCAATATGCGCGATAACGCCGTGGTTGATGGGAAGGGCAGAGATATAATTCGCAGGCTCGTGCCATTTGGCCAAGAACCCGGACAGCGCGCCTGTGATGGCACAGTCAATCGTCCCGTTGGCCATCGCTGTCGGGACTTCCCCAAAGGCCATGCCGATAGGTGAGCCGCCCAAATGTTCGATGAACACCTGTTGGGACGCCCCAGAGGCGCGCACTTTGCGGTCCTTCATATCCGCCAAACCGCTGAACGCGTCGCGGCAATAGATCACCTGACTTTGATATGTCCCGTATCCGAGCAATTTGATATTGTGCTTTTCCGCCAGTTGTTCGGAGTGATACGCGCGGAAGGCTTTGGCCGCTGTGTAGACTGCATCAACGTCATCCACCACACCAACAAGGTCGGTCGCTTCGTTCATCGGAACCGAACCGGACGTGTAGGCCAGGACTTGGTGGGCCATTTGTACCGTGCCATCAGACACCAGGTTGAACAGCTCCCCTCCTTTGAAGCCCAGCTCATTAAAGGGATTGAGGTTGGCTTTGATCGAGCCCCCGGATGCCTCAACAATGGTTTCGTTCCAGAACGGCTGCTCCATGTCTTTGTACATGGACAAAACACTGATCGAGCCAACAACATTCAATTCAGTGTCCGCGACAGCAGGTGCCGCCAGCATGGTCGCCGCCATAAGCGGGGCAAAGGTTGATTTGATTTTCATAAGTCGTCCTCCTTGGTTGAGTGTGCTGACCGATTGGCCCGGTCTATTTTGGATTTAGAAATTCAGGAAGCCAGAGCGCGAGCCCGGGAAAGACAATCAGCAAGCCGATCATGACCAGCATCGCGGCCAGAAACGGCAGGGCACCTTTGAACAGATCGCCAATCGACCCGCTCTTGCGCACACCTTGCACAATATAAAGGTTCAGCCCCACCGGGGGGGTGATCAGGGCGGCTTCGATCAGAATAACAAAGATGATCCCCCACCAAACGGGATCATATCCTAGCCCGACGATCACCGGAACGATGATCGGGGTGGTGGCGATCATCATCGAGATCGTCTCCATGAAACAGCCCAGCACCAGATAAAACGCAATGATCGCAAGCAACATTCCCAAAGGCGACCAGCCGATGCTGAGGATTGAACTGGTAATTGCGTCCACCAGGCCGATTGAAACCATGACAAGATTCAGAAAGAACGCGGCCAAGACGATCAGCATGATCATACAGGTTGTCCGCACCGTCCCCTCAATTGCGCGCAAGACCACGGTCAGCGACAATTGCCCATTGGCGGCCACCAGGCCAAACGTGGCCATAAGTCCCAACGCGGCGGCTTCGGTCGGCGTTGCAAGGCCCGCGTAGATGGAACCAACGACAACAAAAAACAAACCCAGGGGCGGCAGCAGATGTTGCAACCCTTTGAGGCGCGCGGCCCATAAGGAGCCTGTTGTGCGGTCGCCTTGAACCAGCGACGGGACCAGCAGGACCGATATCAAAACGATGCCAGAAAACAGAACCGCCAACAGGAAGCCGGGAATGAAACCCGCTGCATAAAGATCAACAACCGATGTATGCGACAGCACCGAATAGATGATCATATTGATCGACGGCGGGATCAGGATGCCCAACGTACCGCCGGCTGCGATGGACCCCAAGAAGAGTGGCCGGTTATAGCCGCCCTTATCCATGTTGGGCACGGCAACCGTGCCAATCGTCGCCGCTGTGGCCAAAGAAGACCCGGAGGTCGCGGCAAACACGGCACTGGATGCAATGTTGGTGTGAATAAGCTGCCCGGGCACTTTGGCGAACCAAGGTGACAACGCGGAGAACAAGCGCTCGGACACGCCCGAGCGATGCATCAACTCCCCCATCATGATGAACATCGGTGCTGCAATCAGAATGAAATCGTTTGAGTGGCTCCACATGACAGGGCCAGACGCGGCGGTCATCGGGATGAATGCGAAATTCTCTGACAGAACGTAGCCCGTGATCGCAAGGACCGCGGCCACCGGCAAGCTCAACGCCAACCCGACCAACAACAAGATCAATGAGGCTTTGATCATGACCGGGTTTCCGGGTTGGTCATGCCCAATTGTTCCAGCTCGTCAGTTAAGCTTGCGTTGGAAACGGCTGTATCAAACCCCTGCGTGTCCCCCGCCAACAACCGCGCCAGCGCATAAAGAGGCGTCAAAACTGCGACCGTGGCAAACCACGTCAAACCCAACCACCAAATGCTTTGCGGGATGATCAAGGGAACTTGCAGGGTCGAGACCGAGCGCGCGTCTAATTTCCAGCTGTCATACAGGACATCAAAGGTGAAATAGGCCAGCC
>CALHHY010000066.1 GCA_938030665.1 uncultured Litoreibacter sp.
CAGCAGATCGAGGACGCGTTGCATTCAGGTCTGACAACCATGCTGGGCGGCGGAACCGGCCCCGCCCATGGCACGCTGGCGACCACCTGTACCCCCGGCCCCTGGCATATCGGGCGGATGATGCAGGCCGTGGACGGGGTGCCGATGAACATCGGGTTTGCCGGCAAGGGCAACGCCTCCCTGCCTGATGCGCTGGTGGAGCAGGTCAAAGGCGGAGCCTGCGCGATGAAGCTGCATGAGGACTGGGGCACGACGCCGGGCGCGATTGATTGCTGCCTCACGGTCGCGGACGAGATGGATGTGCAGGTGATGATCCACACAGATACGCTGAATGAAAGCGGCTTTGTGGAGAATACGGTCGCGGCGATGAAGGGCCGCACCATCCACGCCTTCCATACGGAGGGTGCGGGCGGCGGCCACGCGCCTGATATCATCAAAATCTGCGGCGACGCGAATGTGCTGCCGTCGTCAACCAACCCGACGCGGCCCTTCACGGTGAACACGTTGGAAGAACACCTCGACATGCTCATGGTGTGCCACCACCTCGACAAGTCCATCCCCGAGGACGTGGCCTTTGCTGAAAGCCGCATCCGGCGCGAAACCATCGCGGCCGAAGATATCCTTCACGACATGGGCGCGTTCTCGATCATTGCGTCTGACAGCCAGGCCATGGGCCGGGTGGGTGAGGTGCTGATCCGCACCTGGCAGACCGCTGACAAGATGAAAAAGCAGCGCGGCAGGCTGGCCGGTGAGCAGGGCGAGAATGACAACCTGCGGGTCCGCCGCTACATCGCGAAATACACGATCAACCCCGCAATCGCGCATGGCATCAGCCGGGAGATCGGCTCCATCGAGCAAGGCAAACGCGCCGATATCGTCATCTGGAACCCCGCGTTTTTCGGCGTGAAGCCGGAGATGGTGCTGATGGGTGGCTCCATTGTGTGCGCGCAGATGGGAGATCCGAACGCCTCCATCCCGACACCGCAGCCGGTCTATACGCGGCAGATGTTTGGCGCAATGGGCCGCGCGGTGGAGCATTCGGCGGTCGTCTTCACCAGCGCCGCTGCCATGGAAGAGGACGTCCGGGGCAAGTTGGGGCTGGCCAAGGAATGTATCGCTGTCGAAAACACCCGCGGCATTGGTAAAAAAGACCTGATTCTGAACGATGCGTTGCCGAAGGTCGAGGTGAACCCCGAAACCTACGAGGTCCGCGCGGACGGGGAGCTACTGACCTGCGAACCCGCCGAGGTTCTACCCATGGCGCAACGGTATTTCATGTTTTAAGGGCGGGGGCGGATGGCAGCTGGGCGGACTCTCCCACTTGCTTCAACCCTAACATAGAAGACCGTTTTCGGCACGAATGAGTAAATTGGGCAGCAGTGTTACAGTCCTGAAGATCTGAACACGTCAGGCTCAGTTGACTACGGAAGCTATATCAAATTCTTCAAATATTTCTCTGATCGTGTACATGAGTTTAGCGGTACCCAAGTCAATTGCATCTGGTGCGGTTTTCACGAGCTCCTCGTATTGAGAGACTGCCCGATCAGCGTCTCCTAACGCAAATAGCATAAACGCACGAGACCTTGAATTATTAATATTATCTGAGTTTTCGGGTATCGAATTTAGTTTTTCGCGTAATACATCTAACCTACGCAGTGATCCATCCCGTTTAACGCGCAGTTTTTTCCACTCGGCTGACGTCTTTTTCGGATCTTCGATCATCAGTTGCTGTTCTCTGATGTCGACGCTTTTTAACCGTTCTGATGTTGCCACTCCGATTACTGCCAACTCCCTTAGGACCTTTGCTCGGATATTGTGATCCTGTGGCCTGCCCGGTTCAAGCGCAATAGCTTTACTTATATCTCTTAGGGCCAAAATGTTTGCTTCGGTTTCATCAGGTCCTTGACCCTCAGTACGCCCTAAATGAGCACGGAACCTTAATCCCCACACATCATCAGGCCGCCCTTCCAAAAACTCAGATGTCGCCTGAAGCGCCTCTTCGTCTTTTCCAAGATATGTCAGCGCCTGAAAGACTATGCCTTGATTATCATACCAGTCGTCATTTCGTTCTGGCCAATGATCCCGGACATGAAGTGCGTCCTGTGCCGCCAATTCGAAACGCTTAGCATTCAAGTGAATCATGGCTCGGTTGTAATAGGCAGACCGCCGCTCAGGGTTCAGCGCTAAGGCCTGGCCATATAGCTCTACCGCAATTTCCTTGTCGCCAAGAGTGCTTTCCGCAAGACCTTTGAAGAACAACGCCTCAGCCCGGTGCAGGTCTTCGATATCGGCGACCGCAAGAACGGCATCGCAGGCCCAATGGGTCTTGGCAAGTTCTGTCGGAAAGCTGAAGCAGTCGGCCGGCGTCGGACCGGTATAGGCTGATTGAAGACTGGCACCGGCATGCCCTGATCGGATGACATAAACGCTCAGACAAATCAGAGCGATGAGGGAGAGTGAGAAAAGACGCTGCATGTTTCTTGGGGTAGGAAAGCAATTTGGCGTCATTATGACCGAGCCACACCAAGGCGTCTGGCCACAGAATTAATGTGCAGGTTGTAGCTTTGGAGGTAGA
>CALHHY010000067.1 GCA_938030665.1 uncultured Litoreibacter sp.
CTTCGGCCAATACGCGCCCCTCGGCCATACAAATAACGGGGTCACATAGACGGCCAATGAAATCCATATCGTGTTCAATGACGACAAATGTGTAGTTGCGTTCTTTATTCAAACGGATGATCGCGTCGCCAATGGTGTTCAACAGGGTACGGTTGACGCCTGCGCCGACCTCGTCCAGAAACACGATCTTGGCGTCGACCATCATCGTGCGGCCCAGCTCCAAAAGCTTCTTCTGCCCGCCCGAGATATTGCCGGCGCGCTCGTCGCTGATGTGGTCGATCGTCAGAAATTCCAGCACTTCGTCAGCTTTGGCGGCCAGCGCGCGTTCTTCATCGGCGATGCGTTTGCGCCCGAACCAGGTGTTCCACAGCTTCTCCCCCGATTGGTCGCCCGGCACCATCATCAGGTTCTCGCGCAGGGTCATGGAATGGAACTCATGCGCGATCTGGAACGTGCGCAGCAACCCCTTGCCAAACAGCGTATGCGGCGGCAGCCCGGTGATATCCTCGCCCATCATCGTGACCTGGCCTGAGGTCGGCGGAAGGACGCCCGCGATCACGTTGAACAGCGTCGTCTTGCCCGCGCCGTTCGGGCCGATCAGCCCGGTAATGGTGCCGGTCTCGATCTTGAGCGAGGCACCATCGACGGCGCGAAACCCGCCGAAATGCTTGTGCAGATCATGCACTTCAATCATGTAGGAGCACCTTTTTGCAAAGCAGCCCGAGGTCGAAACCCCGGGCTGCCTTTACATCGGTTGAGGAGAGATTAACGGTATTTTGCCGTCTTTTCTTCGCCGTCCTCATATTTCACTTCACGGTAGTTACCAGCGGATTCGCCAGGCCCGATCAGCTCAACTGCGGAGGCGCCGACATAGTCGATCTCCCCGCCATTTTTGAGGATTTCCATCGCCTTGGCCAGCTCGCCTGGGAAGATCTGCTCGCCGGGGGCGTTGGCCACGTCCATCACCTTATCCTTGTACTTCGCCGGATCGGTGGTGCCTGCCGCCTGCATGGCAAGCATGATCAGCGCAGCCGCGTCATAGCTTTCAGGCGAGAAGGGGGAGGTGGCGTCGAACGCGTCACCGGCCATCTCGGCGAAGGCAGCAGCGCCGGGGCTGTCCGTGCCGGGGTGCTGACCGGTGGAGCCGTCGATCTCCGAGCCGAAGTTCTCGACCAGCTTGGCGGAGATCATGCCATCGGGGAAGTGGAACGTGTCAAACGCGCCGGTGTCCAGCGCCGCGCGCACGACGCCTGAGCCACCCTGATCGACATAGCCTGCAACCACCAGACGGTCACCGCCAGCGGATGCCAGCGCGCCCACTTCGGCGGAATAGTCAGCCTTGCCGTCCTCATGCGCGGCCGAGATCGTGACTTCGCCACCGGCGGCTTCAAAAGCGGCTTGGAATGCGTCAGCCAGACCCTTGCCATAGTCATTATTGGTGTAGGTAACGGCCACGGATTCGATACCCTGCTCCATCAACACTTCGGTCATCACAACGCCTTGGCGGGCGTCAGAGGGTGCGGTGCGGAAGAACAGGCCGTTATCCTCAGCTGTCGACAGGCCCGGCGATGTGGCGGAGGGGGAGATCATGACGACCCCGTTTGCCAGTGCCACGTTCGCCAGGATAGCGCCGGTCACGCCGGAACAGTCGGCGCCCATGATGCCTGACACCCCGTCGGAAGTGATAAGACGTTCGGCCGCAGCGGTCGCAGCGGCGGCGTCAACGCAGGTGGAATCCGCGCGAACAGGCGTCACCTTCATGCCGTCCAGCAGCGCGCCTGATTCCGTGACCTCGGCCATTGCCAGCTCGGCGCCATCAGCCATCATGGGCGTGATCGATTCAATAGGGCCGGTGAAGCCTAGAATCACACCGATTTTGACCTCTTTCGCGTGGCCATCGGCGAAGGCCGCGCCGGCCATCATTGCGGTTGCGGTGCTTGCAAGTAGCAGCTTTTTCATTCGATTTTTCTCCCAGTTAGACCTTAGGTGGTCTTTAATGGGCAAGAGCCTAGGCGGAAGATGCGGGGTTGGAAAGCCCTCCCTGTGCGTTGACGTAGGGAAACACCGTTTCTCACGCGGGGTTGATCCGGCTTTTCTTGGCGTGAAACCGGCCTAGCTGTTGCCCAACCCCAATTCGGAGATGTGCCATGATCCGCAAAGCCCTGATCGCCGCCCTTGTTTTCCCCGCCTCCGCCGCCGCCTTTGACAGCAGCCAAGGCCAACTTACCGTGACCAAAATCGCGGAGGGCTTTGACCAACCCTGGGCCATTGGGCACCTGCCGGATGGCGGGGTGCTGGTCACGGAACGGGATGGCGCGATCATTCACCTGACGGCGGATGGCCGGCGGTTGAGCCTTGCCGGCGTGCCTGAGGTTGTGGCCGAAGGGCAGGGCGGGCTGCTTGACGTGATGATCCCGCGCGAATTTGCGCAAAGCCGCGAGATTTATCTAAGCTACGTCTCGATCCGCAACGGGTTTGCCGGAACGGCGCTTGGCAAGGGCATGCTCAGCGCGGATGGCACCCGGTTGGAAGGGTTTCGCAAGCTTTGGCAGCAGGCGCGGCATTCCAATTCCGGGCGGCATTTCGGCTCCCGCGTGGTGGAGGCGCAGGACGGCCATATCTTCCTGACCATCGGCGACCGGGGCGACCGCCCGTCGGCGCAGGATTTGCGCAACCACAGCGGTAGCGTAGTTCGGCTGCGGCCCTCAGGCGCTGTGCCGCCGGATAACCCCTTCGTGGGCCGCCCTGATGCGGAGCCTGAGATTTATTCCTACGGCCATCGCAACCCGCAAGGGGCGGCCCTTGCACTTGATGGCACCCTTTGGACGGCGGAACACGGTGCGAAAGGCGGCGACGAGGTCAACCGCATCGCGCCGGGTGCCAATTACGGCTGGCCGGTCATCAGCTACGGTCTGCATTATTCGGGCGACAAGATCGGCGTTGGCACGGAAGCGGCCGGGATGGAGCAGCCGGAGCATTTCTGGGACCCCTCCATCGCGCCGTCAGGGATGATGATTTATTCTGGCAAGCTTTGGCCAGAATGGAAGGGCGACATTTTCGTGGGCTCGCTCAAGTTCCACTATATCGCCCGTCTGTCTGGCGATGACGTGACCGAGGTGGAGCAGCTGGCGGCTGACGAAACCGACCGCGTCCGCGACGTGGTGGAGGCCCCTGACGGCAGCATCTGGTTTCTGTCCGTCGGCAATGGCGCGCTTTACAAGTTGACACCGTAGCTAGGCCAAAGATGGCAGCCAAAGCACAATCGACGGGAAGGCCACCAGCAGCGCAATCGTGATGCCGTCGGCGATGAAAAACGGCGTGACGCCTTTGAATACGTCCTGCACGCTCAAATCATCGCGCACACCCGCCACCACAAAGCAGTTCAGGCCAATGGGGGGCGTGATCAGGCAGAATTCGGCCATCTTCACCACCAATATCCCGAACCAGATGGCGCACATGGGGCCGGACATCCCGAAGGTACTCTCAGCCGCGCTGACCGTCTCCCCCCCATTGAGCGCCATGACTGCCGGGTAGACAACGGGCAGGGTCAAAAGCAGCATCCCGATGGCGTCCATGAACATGCCCAGCACCGCGTAGGCCAGAAGGATGCAGATCAGGATCAGCATCGGAGAGATGGTCAGCGATGTGATCCAGTCCGAAAACGCACCCGGCAAATCGGCAAAGCCCAGGAAGCGGACATAGATGAGCACGCCCCAGATGATGGTGAAGATCATCACCGTCAACTTGGCCGTCTCGATCAGCGCCTCTTTCAGCTGGCCCCATCTCATGCCCCGGTACAGCGCCATGAGGAAAACGATGAAGGCCCCCACAGCCCCGCCTTCCGTGGGTGTGCCCCAGGCGTCGCCGAACGGGTTATAAACGAAAAAGATGATAATCACGACGACCGCCACAATGGGAAGCGCGGGGGGGAGCGCGGCAAAACGTTCCTTCCAGGTGAAGCCGGATACGGGCGGGCCCACATTCTTCCAGATCAGCGCGATGCCGATAATGAGCCCGCCATAGACCACAGCCGAAAACGCGCCGGGGATAAAACCTGCGAGCAGCAGCATCCCTACGTTTTGTTCGACGATGATGGCATAGATCACCAGAATGGCCGATGGCGGTATGAGGGAGGCGAGCGTGCCGCCCGCCGCCACCACCCCTGCCGCGAATTGCTTGTTATAGCCGATCTTCAGCATTTCGGGGATGGCGATGCGGGCGAAGACGGCGGCTGTGGCGACCGACGCACCGGAGACGGCCGCAAAGCCTGCCGTCGCAAAAACGGTGGAGACCGCAAGCCCCCCCGGCACCCAGGCGATCCAGCGTTTCGCGGCTTCAAACAGCGCGGTCGTCAGCTTGGCGTAATAGGCCAGATAGCCGATCAGGATGAAGGTCGGGATCAGCGAAAGCTCTTGCGCGCTGACTTTGGAGTGGGGGACCTGACCTGCGATCTTGGCGCTTATCTCTACCGCTTTGCCCAGCCGCGCGGGGTCGTAGTCAAACCCGTTCCAGCGCAGCCAGACAAGGCCCGCAAAGCCGGCGAGGCCCGCCGCAAACGCCACCCGCATGCCAAGGACAACCATGGCCAGCATCGCGCCGCTGGTCCAAAGGCCGATGGTGATTTCGTCCATCAGCTGTTCTCCTCAAGCTGCTCGGCCTCGGCCATGGCCTGTTCGGCCGCGCTGAGGATCAGGGGGACGGCAACGGGCCGCTCAAGGTTCAACCAGAAGGCGCGGGCAAATCCCCAGGCCTGAAGGATCAGACGCAGCAGCAGCACCGAAAAGGCCACGGGCACAACCAGTTTGGAAGGCCAGATCGGCAGGCCGATATCGATGGAGCTGTCGCGGCTCCAGAGCGGCTTGGTCATGTCAAACGACCGGTCGAAATGCGCCCAGCTGCCCCAGATCAGCCCGATGATCAGCACCATGATCAGCAGGATCGACAGCAACTCAAACAGCCATAGCGCCCGGCCCTTCAGCGCGCCAATCGCGATGTCCATGCGGATATGCCCGCCCATGCGCTGCACGTAAGAGACGCCCATGAAGGCGATCAGCGGCATCGCGGCCTCGATATAATCGACATATCCCGACAGTGGCGCGTTGAAGAATTTGCGCCCCGTGACCGAATAGGCGGCCAAAAACATCAGCGAGAACACCGCCAGCCCCGACACAAGCGCCATTAGCCGCTCCAGTGGCACCAGTTTGCGGTCCAAGCGGGACAGAAGGCTGGAATCTTCCAGCACGGAGGAGGATCCGGCCATGGCGATTGCTCCCGTTTGGCGGTTGGCGGTGAGGGGTGACATGAAAGCCGCCGCGCCCGCTGGTCTGGGGCGCGGCGGGATCAGGCGGGGTTAGCTACCGCCTTGCGCTTCTTTCAGCGTGGTCTGGACGAGGTCATAAAGTTCCTGACCCGGAATGCCCTGCGCTTCCATTTCCTTGATCCAGGCGTCGCGGGCAGGCGTTGCAGCTTTGGCGCGGAACTCGTCGATCACGGCGGGGTCAATCTCGACCTTCTGGACGCCCTTCTCTTCAAGGACGGAATCCCAGCGGGCCAGCAGGTCGGCGTAGTTGGTCAGGTAGTGATCCAGCGCCTCGGGGATGGAGCTGTCCAGCGCCTCCCGCTCCGCGTCGGACAGCGCATCGTAGGCGTCGATATTGACCACCACGGGGCAGTTGACCGTGCCTGGGTTCAGGTTCGCGGTCCACCAGTCAGCCTCGTTGATCGTGCCAAAGGACAGATGCGCGTGCTGGGCAAAAGCGACCGTGTCCACGACGCCCGACTCCATGGCCTGAAACGCCTCCGTCGCAGTCACGGAGGTGGGCACCGCCCCCACAGCTTCAAAGGCGCGGCCCAGCCCGCCTGTCGCGCGGACCCGCATGCCTTCGAAATCTGCCAGTTTCTGCGCCGGATCGCCGGTGCCAACGATATTGTATTGCGGCATGGGCGAGGTCATCAGCAGCCGCGCGTTCCACTGCGCCATTTCTTCGGCGGCAGCAGGGTGGGCGTAGATGGCGGAGGCGACGGCTACCTCTTCCTCAAGTGTGTTCACGCCAAGGAAGGGCAGCTCCAGCACGGTAACGACGCGATTTTTGTCGGGGTGGTAGCCCGCGCAGAACTGCGCCATCTCAAACGCCCCGATGGAGATCCCGTCAAGGTTCTCCCGGTTTTTCGACAGCCCACCATAGGAGATGTTCATCGTGAATTCCCCGCCGGTTTTCTCGGACACAAGCTCTGCCAGCTTCTCCACATGCTCGGTAAAGGCGCGGCGCTTGCCCCATAGGGACACGTTCCATTCGGTCGCGGCAGCCTCGGTCACAAAGGCGGCGCTGATGGCAATGCCGCAGGCGGTGGTCAGGTATTTTCTCATCGGATTTCCTCCCAGAAATGCCCCTTTGCGGGGAATAATGTGGCCCGAGTTTTCAACCTCGCAGCGAGGGGCGCAAGCGGTGCGTTGAAATTAACGCCCATCTTCAGCTTAACCTGCTGTTGCGTATGGGTATTTTGCATGCCTGTTGGGGGTAGTTGAGGCCGCTTGCGCTGGTTTCTGCCCAGCCCCGCCCTTGTGTGCTATCCAGGCACATGCCATCAAATCCCAGTCCGCAGCCAGATCGGAGTTCCCATATGCCCCTGCAATACCATCAGTTTCTATATAATTCCGATAATTACGGCGTGCTGGTCCACGACCCCCAAAGCGGCGCCACGGCCTGCTTGGATGCGGGGGTGGCAAGCGAGGTTCTGGCGGCCCTGAACGACACCGGCTGGCAGTTGACCCAGCTTTGGATGACCCATCACCACGGCGACCATGTCGACGGGCTAGCCGAGGTGAAGGAGGCGACCGGTTGCACGGTTTTTGGCCCCGAAGGCATCAACGGCGTCGACCGGGTCGTGGCGGGCGGCGACAGTTTCGATTTTGCGGGCCACAAGGTCGCGCTTATCCACACGCCCGGCCACACGCTGGATATGCTGAACTACCATATCCCGGACGCGAAAGTGGTGTTCACTGGCGACACTCTGTTTGTGATGGGATGCGGCCGGCTGTTTGAGGGGGACGGCGCGATGATGTGGCAAAGCATGCAGAAGCTCATGGCATTGTCCGCCGACACCACCGTTTACTGTGCGCATGAATACACGCAGGCCAATGCCGATTTCGCGCTGAGCGTGGACCCGGACAACGCTGCGCTGAGGGCGCAGGCCGACAAGGTCCGCGCCTTGCGTGTCGACGGCAGGCCAACGGTGCCTACCGACATGGCCACGGAATTGGCGACGAACCCGTTCCTGCGGGCGGGGGATGCCGGGATCCGCGCACATCTGGGCATGGCCGGTCACACAGATGCCGAGGTCTTCACCGAAATCCGCAAACGCAAGGACGCGTTCTAACTGCTTGCAATCGCCTTCTGGGCCGCGAATAGTTTTCCCAGTCAATAATTCATCTGGGAGATTATTCATGAAATTCATACCCGTTCTGGCCGCAGCTTTGCTGGCCACCACCTCGCTTACCGCAACGGCCGAAACACTGAGATGGGCCCGCGCGGGCGACGCGCTGACGCTGGACCCGCATGCGCAAAACGAGGGGCCGACATCCGCGCTGGCCCACCAGATCATGGAAACGCTGGTGATGCGCGACCATGAAGGCACGCTGGTCCCGTCGCTGGCGACCGAGTGGAACCCGTCTGAGGAAAACCCCAATATCTGGGTCTTCAAGCTGCGCGAAGGCGTCACCTATCACGACGGGGCGGCGTTTACGGCGGAAGATGTCGTCTTCTCGCTGAACCGCGCGATGACCGAGGATAGCGACTATAAGGAGCTGCTGGCCTCCGTCAAAGAAGTCCGTGCCCAGAGCGACTACATCGTCGAGATCGAGACCAACGGCCCCAACCCGATCATGCCCAACAACCTGACCAACATGTTCATCATGGACAAGGATTGGGCGGAGGCCAACAACGCCACCAAGGTGCAGGATTACGAGGGCGGCGAGGACACGTTCGCCGCCAAGAACGCCAATGGCACCGGGCCCTACAAGCTGGTCAGCCGGGAACCAGACATCAGAACCGTGCTGACGGCGAACGAGAATTACTGGGGCAAAGGGGAATTCCCGCTTGAGGTGACGGAGATCATCTACACCCCGATCCAGAACGCGGCGACCCGTGTGGCGGCATTGCTGTCAGGCGAGGTGGATTTCATTCAGGACGTGCCCGTTCAAGACCTTGAGCGGGTGAATTCCACCGACGGGCTGGACGTGCGCACCGCACCCCAGAACCGGGTGATTTTCTTTGGCATGAACATGGGCGACGCGGATCTGGCAAATGACAATGTGGACGGCAAGAACCCCTTCGCTGACGTGCGCGTGCGCCGGGCCATGAACCTTGCCATCAACCGCGACGCGATCCAGCAGATCGTTATGCGGGGCCAGTCTTTCCCGGCGGGCATGATCGCGCCGCCTTTCGTCAATGGCTGGGATGAGGGGATGGACGGCGCGTCCAAAACCGATATCGAGACCGCAAAAGCGCTGCTGGCGGAGGCGGGGTATCCTGACGGTTTCTCTATCCAGCTCGATTGTCCCAATGACCGCTATGTCAACGATGAAGGCATCTGCCAGGCGGCTGTCGGCATGTTCGGGCAAATCGGCGTGACAGTGAACCTAGACGCCAAGCCCAAGGCGCAGCACTTCCCGTTGCTCAGCAATCTGGAGACGGATTTCTACATGCTGGGGTGGGGTGTGCCGACCTATGACAGCGAGTATATCTTCAACTTCCTCGTGCATGGCCGCGATGACAAATACGGCTCATGGAACGCGGTGCGCTATGACAACCCGGACCTGAACGCCAAGATCCAGTCGCTGGCGTCAAACACCGATCTTGAGGCCCGCAACGCCGATATCAACGCCATCTGGCAGGTGGTTCAGGAAGAGGCGCTTTATATCCCGATCCACCACCAGGTGCTGAACTGGGGCATGAAAGACGGTGTCGGCACGATCGTAGAGCCCGAGGACAGCCCGAAGTTCAAGTATTTCACGATGAACTAAAGCGGCTCTCGCCGTCCGGAAACATCGAAGCCCCTGGCTATTGGTGCCAGGGGCTTTTTGGGTGCCGGCGGCCAGCTCACTTGCCGGCAGCCGGTTCGTCTGCCGGTATTCGGTTCCAGGCATCCAGCGCCGCGATCTTATAGGCCTCGGCCAGCGTCGGATAGTTGAACGTGTTCTCCACAAAATAATCCAGCGTTCCCTTCAGGTTCAGTACGGCCTGGCCGATATGGATCAGCTCCGTCGCGCCTTCGCCGACGATGTGGCAGCCCAGAAGCCTGCGGGTCTTGAGTGAGAAGATCATCTTCAACATGCCCGTTGACAGCCCCATGATATGGCCGCGCGACGTCTCGCGAAAGCGCGCCACGCCGCATTCGTAGGAGATACCGCGCGCGCGAACTTCCTCCTCCGTCATGCCAACGGTAGAGATCTCGGGCACGGAATAGATGCCATAGGGGAAAAATTCCGGCGGGCGATGCGCTTCGCGACCAAGCGCGTGGCAAACGGCAATCCGGCCCTGCTCCATCGAGGTGGAGGCGAGGCTAGGGAACCCGATCACGTCGCCCGCAGCATAGATATGCGGCACGCTGGTCTGGAAGGTTTGCGGATCCACGGCGAGCCTGCCGCGGTGGTCGGTCTCCAACCCGCAATTGGCCAGATCAAGCGGCCCCGTGGCCCCCATGCGCCCGGCAGCAAAAAGTACGATGTCGCTACGGATGACGCGGCCATCTTCCATCTCCACGACGCAGCCGCGCCTTGGATGCTTGCCCACACGAGTAACCTTGCGGCCGAAACGCAGGGCTACGCCGCGGTCGCGTAGCTGATGGGTGAAATCCTCCGTCAGTTCGCGGTCGATGAAGTCCAGCATGCTGTCGCGCGGCTCCACCAGGGTGACATGGACGTCGAGCGCGCTGAAAATCGTGGCGTATTCCACGCCGATCACGCCCGCGCCGATGACGCAAAGCGATTTGGGCAGATTGTCCAGTTCCAGGATTTCGTCGCTGTCAAAGATGGCCTTACCGTCAAACGGGATATTGTCGGGCCGGTAGGGGACGGTGCCGACGGCCAAGAGGAACCTTTTGCTGGAGAAGGTGAAGACCTCGCCTTCTTCCCCGCGCACCTCGATCTCATGGGGTGTCGTGAATTTGGCCTCGCCCCTGAGCGTCGTCACCTGATTGCGGGCAAACTGATGCTCCAACACCTCCACCTCATGACCAAGCGTGATGTCGAGCCGCGCGCGCAGGTCGTCGGCGCTCAGGTCCTGCTTCACCCGGTAGCTGCGTCCATAAAACCCGCGCTCCCGCCAGCCTGACAGGTTCAGCGCTGTTTCGCGTAGCGTTTTCGACGGGATCGTGCCGGTGTGCACGGAAACGCCCCCCACCTGACGGCCGCGTTCGACGACCAGCACGGTCTCGCCAAATTTCGCGGCTTGAATGGCGGCGCGGCGCCCGGCTGGGCCGCTGCCGATGACGATAAGGTCGTAGCTGTCCATTGCGTGGCGTCCTTTTTGGCTGCTGCCCGTGACAGTCGAAGCGGTGCAGTGCGGGCTGGCAAGCGGGTCATGACCCGTTTCGGTACATATCAGCTTGCTACACGCAGCTTTGCCGCCATAACGCCCAAAAAACCGGACGATTGCCCATTGATCGCGACTTCCGGGTGGCGTCAGATGCACGCCAGATTAGGGGGTGACCGATGAAGTGGGACGAGTTTGCCGATTGGGGCGCGCATATCTCGCAATGGGCGGCGCGTTACCACGAGACCTTGCGCGACCGGCCCGTGCGCGCACAGACCAAACCGGGGGAGATCGCCGCCCTGCTGGCACCGACCCCGCCTGAAGGCGGAGAGCCGATGCAGGCCATCATGGCCGATTTCGAGCGGGTCGTGATGCCCGGCATCACCCATTGGCAGCATCCCCGGTTCTTCGCCTATTTCGCCGCCAACGCCACCGCGCCGTCGATGCTGGCGGAGATGCTGGTCGCGGCCATCGCGCCGCAATGCATGTTGTGGCAGACCAGCCCCGCCGCGACCGAGATGGAAGGCGTGATGATCGACTGGCTGCGCCAGGGGCTTGGCCTGCCGGAGGGAATGTCGGGGGTCATTCAGGACAGCGCGTCCTCGGCCACCCTGTCGGCGGTGCTGACAATGCGGGAGCACGCGCTTGGCTTCACCGGCAACAAGCAGGGCCTGTCCGGGCAGGGACGGCTGCGCATCTATTGCTCGGATCAGGTGCATAGCTCGATTGATCGCGCCATTTGGGTTGCGGGGATAGGGCAGGACAACCTGGTCAAAATCCCCTCCGCGACGGATGGCACTTACGGCCTTGATGTTGCGACCTTGGCCGCCAAGATCGCTGAGGACCGCGCGGCGGGGCATGTGCCTGCGGGGATAATCGCCGCCACGGGCGGGACGGGGATAGGGGCCTGCGACGATCTGCAGACCATTGCCAACGTGGCAGAGGCGGAGGGGCTATATACCCATCTTGACGCGGCCTGGGCGGGGTCGGCCATGATCTGCCCTGAGCTGCGCGATCCGATCTGGCACGGCGCAGGGCGCTTCGACAGCATCGTGTTCAACCCGCATAAATGGCTGGGCGCGCAATTCGACTGTTCCGTCCAGTTTCTGCGCGACCCGTCGCTGCAACGCGCGACGCTGCAGATTGACCCGGAATACCTCAAAACCAGCGGGGCGGAGGTCACGAATTATTCCGAATGGACCATCCCGCTTGGGCGGCGATTCCGGGCGTTGAAGCTGTGGTTTCTGATCCGCTCCTACGGGTTGGAGGGGTTGCGCGTCCGCATCCGCAATCACGTGGCCTGGGCGCGCGAGCTGTGCGAGGTGATCCGCGCTTGGGACGGGTTCGAGATCGTGACCGAGCCGATGCTGAGCCTCTTCAGCTTCCGCGCGCCAGGCGACGACGCGGCGCAGCAGCGGCTGGTGGATGCGCTCAACGATGACGGGCGCATCTATGTCACCCAAGGCGTCCAGGGCGGCAGGCGGATGATCCGCTTTCAGGTCGGCCAGTTCGAGACGACGCGCGAAGACGTGATGCTGGCAGGTCAGGTGATTGCCGAAGTTGCGGCCCGACATGCCGCAGACGGCACCTGACCCTCTTTCAAGATGCCGTATCAGGCGGTACATATGTCGCCAGCCAGGAAATAGAGGACCAATAGCCATCGTCAGCACCACGCCATCTGACCTGCCTGCACCGCGCTGGTTCGAGCTGCTCGTGGCGCCGGGCTTTTCGGGGTATGAGCTGGCGGCGATCACCCAGACACTGGAGGCCGCAAACGCGCTTTTGACACGGCAGGCCTACTGCTGGCGCATCACCTCGACCGAGCCGGGGTTGATTGCCGGGGCCGACGGGCTTTTAACCAGGGCGGAGCCGGCCATTCCCGATCACGACCTGTCCGATGTGCTGATCGTCATTGGTGGCCGGAAGGAGGCGCCGGGTTGGCTTGCGCGGGTCCGTTCCATGCAGCGCTTGGCGCGACCGGTGGTGCTGCTGTCTGATGCCGCCACCCGCTACATCCGGTCGGTGAACCGCCCGCCGGGTCGGCTGACCACCCACTGGCGCGACGCGGCAAACCTGCAGGAAACCGGGGATTACCCGAACCTGACCACGCATTTTTCCGAAAACTCGGGCGGCATCATCACCGCCGCCGGGCATGGTGCCACGTCGGAGTTGGTCATCGGGTTGATCGCAGGCGACCTGACCGGCCCCCAAGTGGCGGAGCTGGGCAGCCAGCTGCTGCTGCACACGATCCGCAAAAGCGACGCGGAGCAGCCGAAACATCTGGCCGATAACGCCAGCCTCTTTGATGCGCGGGTGACCGAGGCGATCAAGCTGATGGAGGACAGCATCGCCGAGCCCATGTCGATGGCGGAGCTGACAGAAAAGGCCGGCCTGTCCACCCGGCATCTGGAGCGGGTGTTTCGCAAGGTCTTCGATGACACGCCGGCGAAATTCTACAAGCGCCTGCGGGCCCGCAAGGCCCGCGCCATGATCGAGGAGACCCTGCTGCCCATGGTTGAGATTGCGCTCGCCACCGGGTTCGGCTCGTCAGACGCGCTGGCCAAGGCCGTGCGGGAGGAATACGGGCTGACCCCTTCCAAAATGCGGGCGCGCCACAAGATCAGCCTCCTTAATCACGATATCGGGCAGGACACTGCAGCGGAATAGCGGTTGCTTTACTGAATCGGCACGCCGTTCGCCGTGATAGATCCGTCTTTTTCCAGCCGGATCGTGCTGGTCAGACTGTCCGGCCCGTCGCCCCGCTGCGCGAAGATGCCAGAGACCGCCTTGATCCCCTGTGCTGCTTGCTGCGGTACCAGACCAATGGCGGCCAGCTTATCAAGCAGCCCGAAACCGCCCGTCAGGGATAGATCAACTGAGCCTGATGGCTGCGGGAATCCCCCTTCGGGTGTATCAAAGGTCACCCCGCCCGACCCGGTCAACGAGGCACCTGCCACCTCTAGCTCAAGCGCACTGAGGGCGACGCTTGACGGCAGGAACGGCGTGCCTTGCAGCGCAAGCAACGCGCCCTCGTCCAGGAAGTTGACCAACCATCTGCCCGCCCCCTCCAGATCGACGGTCAGGCTTGCCGGGTCTCGGGGCAGTTGCGCGGTCGGATCAACCAGCGACCATAGAAAATCGCTAACCTGCAACCCGTCCAGCTTAGTACGAAAACGAAATGGCTGCGGGGTCTGCGTCTCTGCAAGCGGCATCGTCAGGATGGTTTCGGTGTTGCTCAGCCGCATTTCCACGGGCGGGAAGGGGAGGTCGGCGACGGCGCCGGACATCACAATCCCCTCCGACCGGCTGGTCATCTGCAATCCGTCCTTGCTAACGGATATGTTGCTTTGCCCCGGACCTGCTTGGCCACTGACGATCATTGTGCGGCCTTCAGTATCGCCATTTACCGCAAAGCTGCTGCCCGTTGTGCTGGTGGCCAAATTCACGGCGAAACCCGCGTTGAACAGCTCCTTGTCGTCCGCATCGGGGCCAAGCCCCGCCTGGGTATAGTCCAGTTTGACCGCCACGTTTTCCAGTGATGTATCAACATCGACGGAAACGGCGTCATCCGCAACGTCGACGGAAACAGCTAACGCAACGGTTTGAACGCCGTATTCCGATGTCAGCTTGCGCGGCGCCTCCCCTGCGACGCGCCAGTTTCCCGCAAGATTGGACAGGGTTGCTGCCAATGAGACCACAGTGCCGTCAGCGGGTGACTGAAGGTCGCTCAGCCGGTAGGCGATCGTCTCGGCTGAGATTTGCTGCAGGATGTTATCGGGCTCTCCGCTGGCGATGATTTTCATGCCGGTCTGGGTGAGCTGATATTCCCCGGATATAGTCTGGCCGTCAGGGGTGATCGTACTGAAAGGCACGGTCATGGAAGTCGCAATCTCGGTCGCGACGGTCCCGTTTCCCAGATCGCGGAACACAAATGGTTCGTTGAACCGCACAGTGGTGTCTATGTTGCCGGAATTCCCGACAATCGTGACGTTGGAGGCAGTCAGCCGGTCGCCGCTGCGCACCGTATCAGCCGTCACCTCGCCCTGGAGCGACAGCTGCTCCACCAACGCGGCCCAGACGTCCTCGGGCGTCACATCGGCGCCAGCGGGGAAGGCAGCCAGGGTGGCAAGACAGCAGGCATGGATAGTAAGGCGACGCACTCGGAAATTCCTTGTTTGAATGATTTTTTGGCTGGCGAGAGATTGGCCGAGAAGTGCCGTGGTATCAAGGGCGCTTGGCGCCGTCGGTTAAGATTTCCTTGCCGCAAACCGTGCTGCGTGGTTCAACCGATGTCGGACAACCGGGGGGAGCGGCCATGCAAGACAATCTGAACTTAGAGGCGTTTCCGCTGCACCAGCCTGAAAGCGCCGCTTACGACGCGCTGGTGGCGCGCTGCCGGCGCGATTTGCTTGAGACGGGGATGTTCAACCTTGACGGGTTCCTGCGCCCGGAGGCCGCGGCCAATGAGGCCGCGCGCCATGCCCCGAAAATGGCCCGTGAGTCGTTCAACCACGCGCGCCGACACAACATCTATTTCACGAAGGAGGTGCCGGGCCTTGCCCCCGACCACCCCGCGCTGATGCTGCACGACACCTCGAACAACACGCTATGCGCCGATCAGCTGGCGGGCAGCATGGTGGCAGAGATTTACCGATGGCCCGCGCTGACCCGGTTTCTGGCTGAGGTCATGGATAAGCCCGCTCTTTACCCCATGGCCGACCCGCTGGCCGCCTTCAACGTCATGTCCTACGGCGAGGGGCAGGCGCTGAACTGGCATTTCGACCGGTCCGAATTCACCGTTACGCTCCTGCTGCAGGCCCCGGAGGCGGGCGGCGTCTTTGAATACCGCACCGATCTGCGCAGTCCGAGCGATCCCAATTATGACGGGGTGGCGCAGCTGCTACGGGGTGAGGACCCGCTGCTGCAACGCATGTCTGTCGTGCCGGGGACGCTGAACGTGTTTCGTGGGGTGAACACGCCGCACCGGGTGACGCAGGTGCAGGGCGACCGGGCGCGGATGATTGCGGTGCTGACCTATTACGAGCAGCCCGGTGCGATGTTCACCGAGACGGAGCAGCGGGGCTTTTACGGGCGCACGACCTACTGACGCGCAAATGGCAAAGCGCGGCTAGTCGCCCGCATCCGCCCTTAGATCATCGCCGGAGGCCACGCGCTCCGCGTCAAGCTTGGCGCGGGCCGTTTCAATAAATTTCTGCGCGCGGGCTTCTGCGCGGCGCACGCGGACGGAGGTCAAAAACGCCTCCTGCGTGGTCTGGGAGGAGGCACCGAGGATCTCCGACACTTTCACGACAAACTGATCATCGCCCGTTGCCACCTCAAGCTGCAACGCTTCGATGGCCAGTTTGTCGGCGATGTCGTCGGTGATGCCCATCTAGCGGCTGGTCTCTGTCAGGCGGCGGCGCACGTAATCCTCGACCGAGCCGGTGAGCGTGTCCATATGGTCTTCCTCGAAGAAGTGGCCCGCGCCATCGACCTGCTGGTGGGTGATGGTGATGCCCTTCTGCTCATGCAGCTTGCTGACCAGGCTGTCCGTATCGGCGGGCGGGGCGACGCGGTCACCCGAGCCGTTTATGATCAGCCCCGAAGACGGGCAGGGCGCAAGGAAGGAGAAGTCATACATATTTGCAGGCGGCGAGACCGAGATGAAGCCCGTGATTTCAGGCCGGCGCATCAGCAGCTGCATGCCAATCCACGCCCCGAAGGAGAAACCCGCCACCCAGCAATGCTTGGCGTTCTGGTTCATCGATTGCAGGTAGTCGAGCGCGGAGGCCGCGTCGCTTAGCTCCCCGATGCCCTGGTCATATTCGCCCTGGCTGCGACCCACGCCCCGGAAGTTGAAGCGCAGCACGTTGAAGCCCATGTTATGGAACGTGTAGTGCAGGTTATAGACCACCCGGTTGTTCATCGTGCCGCCAAATTGCGGATGCGGGTGCAGGATGATCGCGATCGGCGCGTCCTTCATCCCTTTATGCGGGTGGTAACGGCCTTCC
The DNA here is from genome assembly GCA_938030665.1 of uncultured Litoreibacter sp. Taxonomy (GTDB): domain Bacteria; phylum Pseudomonadota; class Alphaproteobacteria; order Rhodobacterales; family Rhodobacteraceae; genus Litoreibacter. Next base: position 16,544 of record CALHHY010000067.1, read on the forward strand.
AGACGCCCTTCGGGGCCGGGGAAAATAACTTCGGGCATTGGGCTTCTCTGCGTCCTTTATGCGTTTCAAGCTGTCGCGCATTGTTGACGACTTCGCTCAGGTAATTTAGAAACGTTCTAAATTGGCGGACTAGGTCGCCGCCGAACGGTTTGACAGAGTTAAGCGGCGCTGCGTCCTGCGTCAATGCCAAAGGGCCGATGAAACGGCGGGGTGGGCCATGAAATTAAGCACGAAAGGGCGTTATGCCATGGTCGCGCTGGCCGATCTTGCGCTGGCACCCGCGACGGAGCTGGTCTCCCTTGGGGCGATCTCTAAGCGGCAGGACATCTCGCTGCCCTATCTTGAACAGTTGTTCGTGAAGCTGCGCCGCGCCGGGCTGGTCGCATCGGTGCGAGGTCCGGGCGGCGGCTACAAGTTGGCAAAAAGTGCGGACGCGATCCGTGTGTCGGAGATTTTGGAAGCGGTGGATGAGACGGTCAATGCGCTGCACACGGGCGCAGGGGCGTCAGGCGGCCTGTCGGGCTCGCGCGCGCAGTCGATGACCAACAGGTTGTGGGAGGGGCTATCGGCGCATGTCTACGTCTTCCTGCACCAGACACGGCTGTCGGATGTGGTGGGCAATGAGCTGACCCCATGCCCGGCCGTACCCAGCCTGTTTGAGCTGGTCGATGAATAAGGTTTTGCGCCGCGCTGCGCGCGTCGCGACAGGTGGGGGCCAGCTCCCACACCCCCGATGCGCGGGGGCCAGCCCCTGCACCCCCGGGATATTTGTGAAGCAATGAAGAGATGAGCCGGATCTATTTGGACCATAACGCCACGATGCCTCTGAGTGCTGATGCGCGGGACGCCATGATTGAGGCGATGGATGTGGCAGGCAACCCGTCCTCCGTGCATGGCGAGGGGCGGGCGGCAAAGGCCTTGGTTGAGCGCGCGCGGGGGCAGGTGGCTGACGCGCTTGGCGCATCTGGGGCTGATATTGTGTTTACATCCGGTGCGACTGAAGCAGCGGCGCTGGCTTGTGCCGGGCGCGGGCTGGCAGGCGCGGCGGTGGAGCATGACGCGGTCGGGGCCTGGACCGATGACAGCTTGCCTTTGGATACGAACGGTCTGGTGCGTGTGGCTGATCCGGGCAATAGCGTTTTGCAAAGCGCCAATAGCGAGACCGGGGTGGTTCAAAAGCTGCCCGAAGGGATTGCGGTCAGCGACATGACGCAGAGCTTTGGCAAGATGGCGCTGAGCTTTGCCTGGTCGGGCGCGGAGATGGCGCTGGTATCCGCCCATAAGCTGGGCGGGCCAAAAGGGGTTGGCGCGCTGGTGCTGCGTCAGGGCCTTGACGTGTCGCCGCAAATCAAAGGCGGCGGGCAGGAGATGGGGCGGCGTTCCGGCACGGAGAACATCATTGGGATTGCCGGTTTTGGCGCAGCGGCGGCGGCGGCGATGCGCGATCTGCAGGTCGGCATCTGGGAACGGGTTGCAGAACTTAGAAAGATTCTAGAAAACGCCATTGAGACCGCTGGAAGTCAGACTATTTTAGTAGGGCAAGGTGCGGTGCGGCTGCCCAACACAAGCTGCTTTGCAACGCCGGGCTGGAAAGGCGAGACGCAGGTGATGGCCATGGACCTTGCGGGCTTTGCCATCAGCGCGGGGTCGGCCTGTTCCAGCGGCAAGGTCAAGGCCAGCCGCGCGTTGCAGGCCATGGGGTATGACGAGGTGACGGCTTCCAGCGCGATAAGGGTATCGCTTGGGCCCCAGACGACGGAAGAACAGGTGCTGCGCTTCGCGGAGGCGTGGCTGGCCGCAGAAAAGAAATTTCGAGCGAGAGCCGCTTGATGAAGGAGGACGCGATGTCATTCGACGGTGAAGTCAAAGAAGGCGTGGACCAGGAAACGGTTGATGCGGTTCGCGAAGTGGGCGGCGCTTATAAATACGGCTGGGAAACCGATATCGAGATGGATTACGCCCCGATTGGCGTGAATGAGGATATTGTCCGGCTGATCTCCGAGAAAAACAAAGAGCCGGAGTGGATGACCGAATGGCGCCTGCAGGCCTTTGCCCGCTGGAAGCAGATGAAAGAGCCTGAATGGGCGATGGTCGACTACCCCAAGATCGACTATCAGGACATCTACTACTACGCCTCCCCCAAATCCATGGCGGAGAAGCCCAAAAGCCTTGATGACGTCGACCCCAAGCTGCTGGAAACCTACAAAAAGCTCGGTATCCCGTTGAAGGAGCAGATGATCCTGGCCGGCGTCGAGGGCGCGGAGAACATGGATGCCGAAGCCCCGCGCAAAGTGGCGGTGGATGCGGTGTTTGACAGCGTCTCGGTCGGCACGACATTTCAGGCGGAGCTGAAGAAGGCGGGTGTCATCTTCTGCTCGATCTCGGAGGCCATTCAGGATCACCCCGATCTGGTGAAGAAATATCTGGGCACGGTCGTGCCGCAGTCGGATAACTTCTTTGCGACGCTGAACTCTGCCGTTTTCTCCGACGGGTCGTTCGTTTACGTGCCGCCGGGCGTGAAATGCCCGATGGAGCTGAGTACCTATTTCCGCATCAATGCGGAGAATACCGGGCAGTTTGAGCGCACGCTCATCATTGCCGATAAGGGCAGCTATGTGAGCTACCTTGAAGGGTGCACCGCGCCGATGCGTGACACGAACCAGTTGCATGCGGCCGTGGTGGAACTGGTTTTGGAAGAAGATGCGGAGATCAAATACTCCACCGTCCAGAACTGGTATCCGGGCGACGAGGATGGCAAGGGCGGCATCTATAATTTCGTCACCAAACGGGCCGATTGCCGCGGCGCGCGGTCGAAGGTGATGTGGACGCAGGTCGAGACCGGCTCTGCCGTGACCTGGAAATACCCGTCCTGCATCCTGCGCGGCGATGACAGCCAGGGGGAGTTCTACTCCATCGCCATCGCCAACAACATGCAGCAGGCCGATACCGGCACGAAGATGGTGCATCTGGGCAAGAACACCAAGTCGCGGATCGTCTCCAAGGGGATATCGGCGGGCAAGGCGCAGAACACCTATCGCGGGCTCGTGTCTATGCACCCGAAGGCGAAGGAATCGCGCAATTACACGCAATGCGACAGTCTGCTGATCGGCGATAAATGCGGCGCGCATACCGTGCCCTATATTGAAGTTAAGAATAACTCCTCCCGCGTGGAGCATGAGGCGACGACCTCCAAGGTGGATGACGATCAGCTCTTCTACTGCCGCCAACGCGGCATGGATGAGGAAGAGGCAGTCGCTTTGGTGGTGAACGGGTTCTGCAAGGAGGTGCTGCAGGCCCTGCCGATGGAGTTCGCAATGGAAGCGCAGGCGCTGGTGGCGATCTCGCTTGAGGGGTCGGTGGGGTAGGTGCTGGGTGACCGGAAAAAACACAATAGATGTCGCTAACCGCGCTAAAGTGGCACGTATGGCACGTCGTTCGGTTACAAGCGAAATGACGTTGATATTTTGTGGGGGCGGGGCACTTTTGGCAGTTCTTCTGTTTTGGTCTGGAATGCCGATCTTCCTAAGGGTCGCGGGCTTAGTTCCAATTAGTCCAGTTACCCTGTGGGTCGCTGCGAGCTTCTGTCTGGCATTTGCTTGGAGCGTCGTTCATGGCAAGTGGCTAGGTCCAAAGATACGAACCGCTCAAGACGAGGTTGCGTCTTGGCAATATGCGCAACAGGACAAGCAACAACAGGAAGCCTACGCGAAGATTTCTGCAATGAAGTCTGGCAAAAATTGAGGGCGCTCAAATGATCTCTACCACCACAAACAACACCGAAGGCCACCAAGTCACTCGCCTTTCCTGCATCTTCGTGGGGGAAACGATTGGAGGCAGAAATCGCTTGGCAACAACCTTCGTGGGCGAACTGGCATCCCCCGCTTCAAGTCCGAAAGGCATTACGAATCAATCACTGAACGGGACGATCCGAGGTGTTAAGAATTTCGCCGGGATTGTGGTTAACGCACTCAAAATGAAGCGAAAAATGGTTAACCGGCCCGCCGTTAACGTTGATATCGTGGTTAACGGATTGGCGCCGGAATTTATGTCAAATTATCGCCAAATTTGGACCATACTGAGCACTCAGCTACGATTTAGAGAGTATGGTCATGTCACAGTCAGCCGAGTTTCAGGAGCGCCTGAAAAGGATCGATCAGGGCGAACAATACGTCGCAGAGTACCTGATCCCCAAGGACCTTCGTCGCGCGCGCAAAATAGAACGGCAGCGGATCATCCGTATGGGTGCGGTGCTGTCCTTCTTGCTGCTGTTTTTCGTGGGCATGGTGAGCGTCTTCCTCATCCGCTACGGACGGTTCCAGGTTTTTGGCATCGACCGCGCCGATTTGACTACCTTGGAAGGCCTGATCATGGACGGCGGCGGCTCGATGCTCATGGTCGTCACAGTTATGGTCACGACGAAGCTGAATTCATGGATTATGATGCTGTCTCAAGTCGCCGGCGCCGCAGCCAGCTTTTTGGGCATGCACTGGGCCGTGCACCGCTTCCCGGAATTTTTCGCCGACATCTTCTCGCTGCAGTGGCTTTACATGGTATTGCGCAGCACCGACCCGGAAATGCTGCTGAAGATGACCTTCTAGCCGCTGGCGCAGCGCATGATGCTGCGCAGCTGTTTTCCGATTTACATCAGTCACGTCTGATCAGGCGGCAGGTCCCACGGACCGCCGTCTTTGCCAGTATTGGCACCGATGCCGCGCGGATTTCGCATCCCCGTCGTGCGACCTGTGCCATTCCCGAACAAAGCAACCATTTCAGTATACCCAACCGCGAAGCCGGACGGGTCAGAGACGACGCGCAATGCGTAGGAAGAGGATAAAAGACATGTTGGATATCAAGGGCCTGGAAGTCAGTCTTGAAGAAGAAGAGAAGCAGATCCTGAAAGGCGTGGACCTGGCCATTCAGCCTGGGGAAGTGCACGCGATCATGGGGCCGAATGGCTCTGGCAAATCGACACTATCCTACGTCCTGTCTGGCAAGGATGGCTATGAGGTCACCGGCGGCTCTGCCACGCTGAATGGCGATGATATTCTGGTGATGGAGCCGGAGGAACGCGCCGCCGCGGGATTGTTCCTCGCCTTCCAATACCCGGTCGAAATTCCAGGCGTGGGCAACATGACGTTCCTGCGCACCGCCGTGAACGCGCAGCGCAAGTCGCGTGGCGAGGAGGAGCTGTCAGCGGGTGAATTTCTGAAAATCATCCGCGCGAAAGCCAAGACGCTGGAAATCGACGCCGACATGCTGAAGCGGCCCGTAAATGTGGGCTTCTCGGGAGGGGAGAAGAAGCGAAACGAAATCCTGCAAATGGCGATGCTTGAGCCCAAGATGTGCATCCTGGACGAGACGGATTCCGGTCTGGACGTGGACGCGATGAAGCTGGTCAGCCACGGCGTGAACGCGTTGCGGGATGAAGGACGTTCCTTCCTGGTTATCACGCATTATCAACGGCTTCTGGACCACATTAAACCCGATGTGGTGCATATCATGGCCAATGGCCGGATCATTAAATCGGGCGGCCCGGAGCTGGCGCTTGAGGTCGAGAATAACGGTTATGCCGACCTGCTGGCAGAGGTGGCCTGATGTCCGCAGTCGAAGCAAAATCGGTGCCAGATCGTCTGGAAGCGCTTGAGGTGACGACGACGGGCTGGTCGGCCGAGGCGCGTGGCCATGCGCTTGCGCGCTTGCGGAATGCGGGCTTGCCCTCGAAGCGCGACGAGTATTGGAAATACACGGACCCAACCACGCTGAATGCCGACGACGCCCCTACCGCTGCGCTTTTCAATGCGGGCGAGAAGCCGTTGTTTGACGATGTGGAGAGGCTGAAGATCGTTTTTGTTGACGGCGTTTTCGATGCCGAGGCCTCCGACGATCTGACGCTAGAAAACGTTGAAATCGCACGTTTGGCTGACACCGAGGGGGCCGATATCCATTGGGCCAAGGGCCTTTACGGCGTTCTGGAAAACAACGGCCAGACGCCCGTCAAACGCCCTTTTGCGGCGCTGAACACGGCGATGGCCACGGATGGCGTGCTGATCCGGGTCACGGGCCCGGTAGCAAAGCCCGTCAGCCTGATCTACCGCCACGCGTCTGACACCTCCGATGCGGTGCTGCACCATGTGATCAGGGTCGATGACGGTGGCAGCCTGACCTTAACGGAGAACGGACCGGCTGCGGCACGGTTCAACAAGGTTATGGAGGTCGACATCGCCGACGGCGCGGCCTTCCACCATGTCCGCGCGCAAGGGCGCGATCACGAGCGGCGGGCGGTCACCCACATGTTCGCGCGGTTGGGGAAGGAAAGCACCTTCCGCTCCTTCACGCTGACGGCCAATGGGGTGTTGACGCGCAATGAATGCGTGATTGAGCTGACCGGCGATGATGCGCTGGCCTCCGTCTCTGGCGCGGCTGTGGGCGACGGGGTGTTTCACCACGACGACACCGTGTTCGTCACGCATGACGCGCTGAATTGCGAAAGCCGGCAGGTCTTCAAGAAGGTTCTGCGCAACGGGGCAGTAGGCGTGTTTCAGGGAAAAATCCTTGTCAAGGAAGGCGCGCAGAAGACGGATGGCTATCAGATCAGTCAGTCCCTGCTGCTGGATGAGGATAGCCAGTTCCTCGCCAAGCCGGAGCTTGAGATTTACGCCGATGATGTGGCGTGTAGCCACGGCTCTACCTCCGGTGCGATTGACGAGGACGCGCTGTTCTACCTTCAATCGCGCGGCGTGCCGCTGCAGCAGGCGCAGGATTTGCTGGTGCTGGCCTTCCTCAGCGAAGCGCTGGAGGAGATCGATTCCGAAGAGCTGTCAGATGCTTTGCGCCACCGGCTCGAAGACTGGCTGGCGCGGCGCAGCAGCTAGGCGATGTCGACCGTCTCCGCCATATTGCGCAGCTACCGCGCCCCGCGTGAGGTCATGCGCACGCACCGGGCGTCGGGCGCGGATGAGGCAACGGGTCTGACCTGGCTGTTCATCGCCTGCATCCTGTTTTTCATGGCACGTCTGCCGGAACTGTCGCGCCAGTCCCATTTCGCGGGGCTGGAGGGGGAGGAAATCCCCGTGGCGAGCCTGGCCTTGCCGGTGTTCTACGGCACCGTGTTGCTGGCGCCGATGATGTTCCTGCTGGTCGCGGCGGCCTCGCATCTGCTGGTCAAGGTCCTGGGCGGTCAGGGGCGTTGGCTTGACGCGCGGCTGGCGCTGTTCTGGGCGCTGCTCTGCGTGACGCCGGTCGTGCTGCTGCAGGGGCTGATCGCGGGCTTCGTCGGGCCGGGGACGGAGCTGACAATGGCGGCCGGGCTGGTCTTCGTGATCTTCGTTTATCTGTGGATCAACAACCTGATCGCGCTTCAGAAACCTGCGCAGGTGACGCCATGACCGCCACCCTTGTGGAACTGCTGAAACTGACCCTCTTCGAGCCAAAGCGTGGGGCGGAGGCCGTTCTGTCCATGGGCTTTCCACGGCAAATCCTCTGGGCCTTTCTGGCGCTTGCGACGGTTCTGTCGGTCTTCATGGTGCAGGCAATGACGATATATATCCCCACCCCTGACGAAGTAACGCGGCAGGCGCTGCCCTTCCAAAGCTCGCCCTTGCTGTTCGCGCTGATCACCTGGGGCAGCTTGGTGCTGGTCGTGTTCTGCATCTATTACATTGGCCGGGCCTTTGGCGGGCAGGGTACCTTTGACGACAGCCTGCTGGCGCTGGTCTGGCTGCAATTTCTGCTGATGGTCTGCCAGGTGGGCCAGTTCATTTTGGGTGCGGTTTCCGTCGCCCTGTCAGCCCTACTGGGCGTGCTGTTCATGCCCTATTGGGTCTGGATCGCGGTCAGTTTCATCACCGTACTGCACGGGTTCAAACATCGCGGCAACGTGCTTGGTGGGGTGATCGTCTCCTTCGTGGGGCTGATGTTCGGGATGAGCGTGCTGCTGGGGCTCATCATGATGCTTTTAGGGGTGGAGATACCCAATGCTTGAGAAAACCGCCTATGACATCGACGCGATCCGCGCCGATTTTCCGATCCTCGCGCGGGAGGTGAACGGCAAGCCGCTGGTCTATCTCGACAATGGCGCCTCGGCGCAGAAACCCAAAGTGGTCATCGACGCAATTACCAACGCCTACGCGCATGAATATGCGAATGTTCACCGTGGCTTGCACTACCTTTCTAACGTCGCGACGGAGAAATACGAGGCCGTGCGCGGCACGATCGCGCGCTTCCTGAACGCGGGCTCCGAGGATGAGATCGTGCTGAATTCCGGCACCACCGAGGGGATCAATATGGTCGCCTACGGTTGGGCCATGCCAAGGATGCTGAAGGGCGATCAGATCATCCTCAGCGTGATGGAGCATCACGCCAATATCGTGCCCTGGCATTTCCTGCGCGAACGTCTGGGGGTGGAGCTGGTCTGGGTCGACACAGACGCCAATGGCGACCTGTCGCCCGAAAAGGTACTGGACGCGGTCACGGATCGCACCAAGCTGATCGCAATCACCCATTTGTCGAATGTGCTGGGCACGCAGGTGGACGTCAAAGCCATCTGTGCGGGCGCGCAGGCCCAGGGCATACCCGTGCTGGTCGATGGCTCGCAGGGGGCCGTGCACATGCCCGTCGACGTGCAGGATATTGGTTGCGATTTCTATGCGGTGACGGGTCACAAGCTTTACGGGCCGTCGGGGTCGGGCGCGATCTACTGCCGGGCTGAGCGGCTGGCCGAGATGCGCCCGTTCATGGGCGGCGGCGATATGATCCGGGAGGTCCACAAGGACGTCGTGACCTATAACGACCCGCCGATGATGTTTGAGGCCGGAACGCCGGGCATCGTGCAGACCATCGGCCTGGGCGCAGCACTTGACTACATGATGGGCGTCGGGATGGAACGGATCGCGGCGCATGAGCAGCGCTTGCGCGACTATGCCCGGACCCGGCTTGATGGGTTGAACTGGCTGAATGTGCAGGGAAATTCTGCCGGGAAAGCCGCGATCTTCTCCTTCACACTGGAGGGGGCGGCCCATGCGCATGACATTTCCACCGTGCTTGACAAACGCGGCGTTGCGGTGCGGGCGGGCCACCATTGCGCGCAACCTCTGATGGAGCATCTGGGCGTGCCTGCCACCTGCCGTGCGTCTTTCGGGATGTATAATACCGAGGCCGAGGTTGATGTGCTGATCGACGCGCTGGAGCTGTGCCACGAGTTGTTCGCCTGACCCCGAAGTCAGCGATTGCACGCCCCCACGGCCCGGCGTATAGAGATCGCAGGCACCCGTAGCTCAGCTGGATAGAGCGCTGCCCTCCGAAGGCAGAGGCCAGAGGTTCGAATCCTCTCGGGTGCGCCATTTGGATCTCAAGAATTTCTATCGGGTCGGCGGCGCGGCCAGTTCTGCTTTGGCTATATCTTGCGGCGCAGCAAATCGGGTTCTTTGCGAAGATCGTAAATTTTCTGAGTGTTGGTCTGCCGTTCCGGCACGACTGCCAGCCTCTTCCGCACAACCGTCGGCGCGACTGACTTCGGTTCAATGCAATGCTTGTAAAACAATTTCAGCAGCTCAGGCAGGGCAAACCGAAAGACGATCAACACAGCGATATATTCCACGGCTTACAGATGTCGGCGGCGTTAGGCGATTTCAAGGCTGGCCGTGTGGGTCTTGGTCAGTCTGATCAGGCCCGTCATATCTTGCCCATCAAATCAATCGTATCCCCTGCAATCACCGCATCCTCGTTGGTGGGGATCACGTGGGCCGGGCAGGGCGCGTCTGCTGATGAAATGCAAGCGTCATGCCGCGCGTTTGCCGCCCCGTCCAGCCTGACGCCTGCCCATCCCAGCCGGGCGCAGATGCCGGCGCGGGTCGCGGCGGAGTTCTCGCCAATGCCCGCCGTGAAAACCAACGCATCGAGGCCCCCCAAGGCAGGGATCAGCCCCGCAATTTCGGAAGCCGCGCGGAAGCAGAACAGATCAATTGCGGTTTTGGCATCGGGGTGGTCGCTGGTCTCAAGGTCCTGCATCGCGTTGCTGATGCCCGACACGCCGAGCAGCCCGGATTTCTGATATAGCAGCGTCTCGATCTCAGGCACGCTCATGCCTTTTTGCTGGACCAGATGCAGGATAACGCCGGGATCAAGCCGGCCTGACCTGCGCCCCATCACCAGCCCGTCCAGCGCGGTAAACCCCATGGTTGTGGCCACGGATTTGCCGTCCTTCATCGCGCAAAGGCTGGCGCCGTTGCCCAGATGCGCGACGATGACGCGGGAAGCGCCGGGGATATGCTCGGGCAGAACGGAGGCGATATAGGCATAGGACAACCCGTGAAATCCGTAGCGGATCAACCCCTGGTCGGTCAGCGCTTTCGGCAAGGCAAACAGCTTGGCCAAAGGGTCCTGCGTGGTGTGAAAGCTCGTGTCAAAACAGGCGACCTGCGGCAGGTCCGGTGCGGTCTGCGCAATCATTCGCATGGGCGCGATATTGTGGGGCTGATGCAGCGGCGCGAGCGGGGTCAGAGCGGCCAGTTGCGCCACAATCTCGGGCGTTACCCGCACCGATTGCGTGAATGCCTGCCCGCCATGCACGACGCGATGACCCACAGCCTTGATATGATGGCCGCCCGCATGATCTGCCAACCAGCGCAACAGAAGTGCTGCTGCCTGCTCATGCGTGGTGTCGAGCGCAAGCGTCGGGATGTCCGCGCCATGATCCTTGGGAACACTGACTGAGAAGACCGGCGCGCGTTTCAGCCCGGTAATTTTGCCGCGCAGCACCGGGATCAGGGGGGCGGCCACGGGGTGCAGCGCGAATTTCAGACTGGAAGAGCCCGCGTTGAGGGTGAGGATGACGTCGGTCATGGCATAGATCCGCTAAATAGGATTTTGCGCAACTATCGGTGCCGGAAAAGAAAAAAGCCATCCCGAAGGATGGCTTTAGGCAGGTAACGCGTCAGGGCTTCTAGCGGCCCCATGTGCGAACTGTTCCGCAATCCATATGCACGAAGTTGGAGCCGGAGTAGCGACCGACCCCACCCGCCGAGCAGGATGCCGCTGCGCGTGCGATCTGCGACACGCTGCGCGACTTCAGGCGCAGGTCAGCGGCCTGACCCTTCATATGCAGCGAGTTCTTGGCCACCCCGCGCGAGCGGGAGCGGAGCATGGCATTGGTCTTCGGGGAGCGGTATCCAGACAACAGGGTGAACGGCTCGTCCACACCCAGAATGTTGTGGGACGCCGCCATAATGTCGATGGTGCGGGTGTCCATGTCGATGGCGCTATTTGTGCGCCAGTCCCGCATGAAATAATTTACCTCTTTGAGGGCCTCGCGGATGTAGTCGCCTTCGATCCAGTAGATCATGTCCAGCGTCTCGCCGGTGCGGCCTGAATACATCTTCAGACGCCGCACATCGCCCGCGCCCTTCAAAAAACCGAAAACATTGGAATAAACCGGTGCTGCCGATACTGCCGTCGCTGCAAAAGCTCCTAGGAGTGCGCGACGCGTAACGTTCGCAGAATTCTTCTCACGCATGAGTTGCCTGTCCCGTTCGCCCGGATCACTTGCGTGATCACTGTTTATCCCCAGATAGTGAACGGTATTGCATAAACGGGCAGGGCCACCAAGGCTGTGGTTCCAAAAATTCGTATAGGGCCCCTTGTATGAGCGGGTTTTTGCGCATGGGCGCGATGTTCGCGATCTGTTGCAAAATGGTGACCTTGGCGTCAATTGCCCTGAAAACACAGGGTTTCAGCCCATTGTGAGTGGACTTTTTAAAGCTTGGGCGAATACTGGGACTGCTGCTCAATCTGTGATGTGTAAAGGTGCTTTATGACCATTCGTTTCTCGCGCCGTGAGACGGTGAAAATGCTATCTGCAACCGCTGCCATGCTTGCGCTTCCGGGCTTCGGTGTGTCGCGCGGGCATGCCGCTGTTACAGCGCTGCGGCAATCCATTGCGGAAGCGGCATCTGGAAATGAGGGCATTGCGGCCTTCTACCGCGCGCGCAATTTCGAGCCGATTTTTGTCTCCCGTTCCGATGCGCGCAGACGCGCGGCGCTGATCAAGGCGTTTGACCGTGCAGG
>CALHHY010000068.1 GCA_938030665.1 uncultured Litoreibacter sp.
TCCTTGAGGATGCGCACCTCCCGGCTGCTTTCCATACTGTCGCCGTAGCTCGACGCCTCAAGGAAATCGACCTCCAGCGGCAGGTCTAGCTCCCGCACCAGGTCGGCGATGAAGACGAAAGAGCCGCGCAGCAGCCCCACGATCACCAGCTTGTCGGTGCCTTTGAAATGGGTCCTGATCTCATGGGCCAGATCCTCGATGCGGGCGGCGATGGACTTGGCCGAGATCATCTGGTCGATCTCGTAAGGTGGATGTGACATGGAACCCTCTTGCGCTTGGCGCTTTATGCAACGAAAACCCCTCAGACGTCGAGCCAAAGGTACGAAATGCCCCGCCACTCCGAGACCCGATTTTTGCCCTACACTGCGGCGCAAATGTATGACCTTGTGGCGGATGTTGCGAAATACCCCGAATTCCTGCCTTGGACCGCCGCCGCCCGCGTGCGTTCCCGTCAGATGGAAGGCGCGGCGGAAATCATGATCGCCGATCTGGTTATCAGCTTCAAAGTCTTCCGCGAGCGCTTCACCTCCCGCGTGACGCTGATGGAGGCGGCCCGCCAAATTGATACTGACTACCTGGACGGGCCGGTTAAATACCTGCATTCGACCTGGAAATTTGCCGAGGCCGATGGCGGGTGCGAGGTGTTTTTCGAGGTGGATTTCGAATTCAAGTCGCGGCTGCTACAAGGCGCTGCCGGTATGTTTTTCAACGAAGCCATGCAACGGGTCGTGCGCGCCTTTGAAGCCCGAGCGAAAGAATTGCACGGCGCGCCCGCTTAATCGGGCAGGGCCAGCAGATAGGCGGCGATGGCCTGCCTGTCCTCTTCTGATAGCTGCGCGGTGTTCTCGATAACGGCCACCATATGCCCGCCTGCCGTGTCAAATTCGGGCGTGAAGCCTGATGTCAGGTATTCCACGATATCTGCCTCCCCCCAGCCAAGCTGCGACGGGGTGACGCCCGGCACACGGCCCTTGCCCGACGGATCGGGCGCGCCGCGCATCCATTGGCCGTGGTCCAGCCCGCCTAGCGCATTCCGGGGCGTGTGGCATTCAGCGCAATGGCCCAGGGCTTCAACCAGATAGCGGCCCCGTTCCCGCTGCGCGTCGGGGGCTTCCATCACCCAGCTGTCGTTCATGAACAGGAATTTCCACCCGCCCAGATTGCGGCGGATGTTGTAGGGAAAGGACACCTCATGCGGGGCCGAGGGTGTCGCGTCGGCAGGCAGGGTCTGCATGTAGCCATGCAGGTCCACCGCATCCTGCAACGTCATCCGCTGGTAGCTGCTATAGGGGAAGGCGGGAAAATAATGCTGCCCTTCGGGGGAGGTGCCTTGGGTGACCGCGCTGACGAGCTCCGCCGGGCTCCAGCCGCCGATGCCATGGCTGGCGTCCGTGCTGATATTGGGCGCGACAAAGGTGCCGAAGGGCGAGGGGAAGCGTTGCCCACCCGCCAGAACCAGCTTGGCCGCGCCTTCCGCCTCAGGGGCGGCGTGGCATGAGGCGCAGCCGGAGGCGATAAACACCTGCTCCCCGTTTTCGACATTGGCTGTAAGCCCGGCCAGCTGCTCATCCGAGGTGCTGCTGGGCCATGTGACAAACCAGTAAACCGCCCCGCCCAGAAGGGCGAGGAAAACGGTCCAGCGAAACAGAGGGCCGAACATAAGTACTGCTTAGTTGCGCGGCCCGCGATAGGCTTTGTGGCAGGCGCCGCAGGCCTCACCAACACCGGCAACTCCGCCCTGCAGGGCCTCAAGCCCGTTGCCCGCCACCTCAGCGAGCGAGGCGGAGGCGGTTTTCATCAGCTCCTGCTTTGCCGCCCAACCGGCGGCGTCCGACCAAATCTCGGCCTTGGCGCGCGAGCCGTCAACCTCGCCCTGAATGGTGCCTTCTTCCCAATAGGCGGATTGGTCAAACGCGGCGAGTGCCGCAAGCTGGCTGGCAGCTGTGCTGGCAGCGGCCGCGTCATATTCCGTGGTGCCCTTGGCCATGTCGCCCAGCATCCCGAGATTGAAGGAATAAAGGCCCATATGTGCATTGCGCGCCTTCACGGCCGGGTTTCCACCATGCCCCCCCGCGATGGCGACGGTGGCAGTTGCAAGGGCGGCAGCGGTTGCTGTGATGACAAATCGGCGCATGGAGAACTCCTCATGTGTAAACTATAATTTACACTATAATGCGCGTTTGTGTACGTTTGTCATCACATTTCTGAGCGGGCGGATGACCTTATGCAGGCTTTAAGAAGCAGCATTAAGGTCGACGCAGAAGGCACTGATATAAATTATAAGTTATCCCCGATGTATCCAGCCACCACCCAGTATCCGGCTGCTGCCATCTTCGTAAAACACGCAGGCTTGACCGGGGGAAACCCCTTCCTCGGCGCTCAGCAACTCTACAACCGCCTCCGTCGGGGAGGTCGGCCGGACCGTGGCTGGCATTGGCGGTTTGGTGGACCGGACGCGCACATTGACCTGCCACGTATCGGCGCTGTCAAACGGGGCGTCGCCCAGCCAGTTGATCTCCATCACGGGGACCTGGCGGGTGGCTAACGCGGATTTAGGCCCGACGATCACCTGCTTTTTGTCGACATCCAGCTTCACCACGTAAAGCGGCGTCTCCAGCCCGCCAATGCCCAGGCCCCGCCTTTGACCGATTGTGTAATGAATGACGCCCTGATGCTGCCCCAGCACCGTGCCGTCCATGTCCACAATCTTGCCCGGCTCGCCCGCGCCGGGGCGCAGCTTTTCGATGACTGAGGCGTAATTGCCGTTTGGCACGAAGCAAATGTCTTGGCTGTCGGGCTTGTCGGCCACGCTCAGCCCGTATTTCGCAGCCAGCGCCCGCGTCTCCGCCTTCGACGGCAGATGCCCCAAGGGGAAACGCAAGTAATCCAGCTGCGCGGGCGTGGTGGAGAACAGGAAATAGCTCTGATCACGGTTCGCGTCGGCGGCGCTGTGCAATTCAGGCCCATGCGCCCCGGTCTTGCGCTGGATGTAGTGGCCCGTCGCCATGCAATCCGCGTCGAGATCCTTGGCCGTTTCCAGCAGGTCTTTGAATTTCACCCGTTCGTTGCAGCGGATGCACGGCACCGGGGTCGCGCCAGCCAGATAGCTGTCGGCAAATTCGTCGATGACCGCGTCCTTGAACACGTTCTCGTAGTCCAGCACGTAGTGCGGAAAACCCATCTCCTCGGCCACGCGGCGGGCGTCGTGGATATCACGGCCGGCGCAGCACGCGCCCTTCTTCGCAAGGGCGGCACCATGGTCGTAAAGCTGCAAGGTGACCCCGACAACGTCAAACCCTTCTTCCGCCAGCATCGCGGCCACGACAGAGCTGTCTACCCCGCCAGACATAGCCACAACGACCCGCGTCTCCGCAGGCGGCTTGGAGAAACCAAGACTATTTTCATCACCGTTTTGCCATGTCTTCGTCATGATTAACGTCTCAATCTCGTAAAGCTCTAAGGAGTACGTAAAAATAGGAAAATCTTACGTATTTCCAAGAGGCCACTTCATCTGTCCTTAAAGGGTGAGCAGCGATGTGAAGCAACCCATAGCGAAAGGGAAGTAGGAAATGTATCTTAAGCGTGCCGCCGG
>CALHHY010000069.1 GCA_938030665.1 uncultured Litoreibacter sp.
ATGGTCGCGCCGTTATCTTCGGTTTCGACATTGGCGACGGTTACGAATTTCTCGATCCGGCCGGTCTTCGGGTTACGGACGGAGAAGAATTTCTGGTGCTCCTTCATCGAGGTTTGCAGCACCTCAGGCGGCAGGCCCAGAAACGTCTCGTCAATGTCGCCCATCAGCACCACGGGGCATTCGACAAGCCCGGCGACCTCCGCCAGCAGGCCTTTATCCTCGACCACCTCCAGGCCTTGCGCGAAGGCCTGGGATGTTGCGTCAGCCCAGATGTGATCGGCCCGCTCCTGCGGGTCCAGCACCACGTATGCGCGCTTCAGCTTCGCGCTGTAATCCTCGAAGGAGGTTACAGAAAACGCGCCCGGCGCCATGAAGCGGTGACCTTCCGTCCGGTCGTCTGACTTGATGCCGTCTACCTCTAGCGGTACGATTTCAGCGCCCGCCTCGTCAGTCAGGAGGCACAGGATACGGTGCAGCGGGCGGACCCAACGCAGCGACCCTGCGCCCCATTTCATGGATTTCGGCCACGGGAAGTTGCGGATCGCATGTTCCAGCACCTCCGAGATAATGTCAGCGGCGGGGCGGCCGGGCTTTTCGATCACCGCGAAATAGACCTCCCCCTTTTTGCCCATATCGCGCTTTTCCAGCTGATCCATGCTCAGGCCCGTCGAGCGCAGGAAGCCTTCAAACGCCTTTTCAGGCGCGTCGGTGCGCGGGCCTTTGCGTTCTTCGCGGGTGGCCTGACTTTCGCCCGTTAGCCCCTCAACCGTCAGGCAAAGCCTGCGGGGGGTCGAGAACGCGCCCGCAGAGGCATAGGTCAGCCCGCCATCGACCAGCCCGTCGGTGACGAGCTTCTTCAGATCAGCCGCGGCGCGCGCCTGCATGCGCGCGGGAATTTCCTCGGAGAAGAGTTCAATCAGCAGATCAGGCATATCAGTTGCTTTCTTGCGCGTCTGTTTGGGGGAGGGCCGGACATTCCGGCCCCGTGGGCGTGCCGTCATAGCGCTTGCGCCCGCAATCATTGAGCTGGTGCCAGACAAAACCACGCCCGTCCTCGTGAATTGCAACGATGCGGTCAACGCCGTATTCGTGGTTTTCGGCCCCCATGAAGGCCAGCGCCTCGCCCATCTCCAGTGCCGCGCCGATCTCCGTCGCGTTGAAACAGTCGAACCAATCGGGGGCCACCAGCGGGGCCGCGTCTTCCACCAGCACATAGCTTTCGGTCAGCAGCGCCTGCGACAGCGGCGTGGTGAAGCAGGCCCGGTAGCGAATGGGCGACGAGGTTGCGTCGATGGAGGTGACGTCATCTGCCACAATCTCCTCCGGCTGACCGCTGCTGACTGAGGTCAGCATGACGGCGCCGCCCGTGCGCGGCTCTTCATAAAAGTGGTAGACCTGCAAGTAATAGAGGCTCACCGCCGTGATAAGCGCCGTCACCATAAGAAATATCCCTACCAGTTTGCCGCTCATGCGGCACTGTCGGACGTCCAGCCGCCCGCCTCGGACTGCACGAATGCGTCAGCGCAAGCTTTGGCCAATGCACGCACCCGGCCGATATAGGCCTGACGCTCCGTGACCGATATCACCCCGCGCGCGTCCAGCAGGTTGAACAGATGCGACGCCTTGATGCACTGGTCGTAGGCCGGGTGCGCCATCACGATGCGCTTGCCGGTTTTCGGGTCGTCATAGGGCGCATCCAGAATGCGCTGGCATTCGGCCTCTGCATCCTTGAAATGCTGCAGCAACGTGCCGGTATCGGCCACGTCGAAATTCCAGCGCGAATATTCGGCCTCGGTCTGGCGGAATACGTCGCCATAGCTGAGCGCAATGGGCGATTGCGGGTCGTTGAACGGCATGTCCATCACGTGGTCCACACCCAACACATACATGGCCAGCCGCTCCAACCCATAGGTCAGCTCCCCCGAGACGGGTTTGCAATCATGGCCGCCCACCTGCTGGAAATAAGTAAACTGGCTGACCTCCATGCCGTCGCACCAGACCTCCCAGCCCAGCCCCCAGGCGCCGAGCGTGGGGCTTTCCCAGTCATCCTCCACAAAGCGGATATCATGCAGCGTGAAGTCGATGCCGATGGCCTTGAGGGAGCCCAGGTAAAGTTCCTGCAGGTCGGGTGGGCTGGGTTTGATCAGCACCTGATACTGGTAGTAGTGCTGCAGCCGGTTCGGATTCTCGCCGTAGCGGCCATCCGTGGGGCGACGCGACGGCTGCACATAGGCCGCCGCCCAATGGTTGGAGCCAAGCGCACGCAGCGTTGTGGCGGGGTGAAATGTGCCCGCGCCCACCTCCATGTCATAGGGCTGCATCACCGCACAGCCCTGCGCCGCCCAATAGTTTTGCAGCCGCAGGATGATCTCCTGAAAAGACGTGGGTTTAGTGGTCTGTGACATTTGTCGCGTCCCTGAGCTTTGGTGGCGTCTCAATAGGCAATGCCCATCACCGGGTCAACGCGGCAACAGGTATGGTTAACGTCATAATAAGAGGGTGCGCTTAGCATTGCGGCTGCTAGGGTGCGGCGGGGGATTCGCGCAAGGTCAGGCTGGGCTGCCGCCGCGCAGCAATAGAGCACAAGGTCGAGATTTGGTGTTGAGACGCGTTTTCGCCTGCATGGCGCATGTTTTCTGGGGTTTCGCCCTTTGTTTCCTTCTTCCCGTTATGGCCGCGGCCCAATCCTGGGTCCAGGTAGAGGCGCGCCCGACGCTGCCCGAGGCGCGAGATCGCGCCGCTGCCTACGATAGCGCGTTCAGCAATGTCGAAGGCTACTGGCTGCGCAGCGGCTGGTTTGCCATTGTGCTAGGTCCTTTTGCGAACTCGGACGAGGCGCAGCGGGTCCGCGACACCCTTCAGCAAGACCGCATCATCCCGCCCGATTCTTTTGTCGCGGATGGCCGTGAATTCCGGCAAAAATATTGGCCCTCAGGTGTGCGGGCGGGCGCTGCTGTGCGCACCCCCACCCCACTGCCGCAAACGGCGCCCGCCGCGCCTACGCCGCAGACCCCTGCCATCGCCTTGGATGAAACGCCTGCTCAGGCGCGGGCCTCCGAACGCGCGCTCAGCCGGACGGAACGAGAGGCGCTGCAAACCGCGCTGCAATGGTTCGGGTTTTACGACGCCGCGATTGACGGCTCCTTCGGGCGCGGCACCCGCCGGTCCATGGGCGCGTGGCAGGCGGAGAACGGGTCTGATCCAACGGGCATTTTAACGGCAAAGCAGCGCGCGTTCCTGCTGGCGGCCTTTGACGCGGCGCTCGCGGCCCTTAACCTGCAGACCGTCACCGACGCGAAAGCGGGCATCAGCCTGACCATGCCCACGGGGCTGGTGCAGTTTGAGGGCTATGACTACCCCTTCGCCCGCTACGGCGCGAAAAGCGGCAGCGAGGTCGAGCTGCTGCTGATCAGCCAACCCGGCACCCGCACGACGCTTGGCGGCCTGTACGAGATCATGCAGACGCTCGAGATCGTGCCATTAGAGGGGGAGCGGCAGCTGGGCCGAGACAGCTTTACGCTGCGCGGGTCCAACGCAGAGCTGGAAAGCTACAGCTTTGCAAGGCTCTCAGGCGGTGAGATCAAGGGCTTTGCCCTCGTCTACCCCCCTGCCCGCAGCGCGGAGATGGCCCGCATCATCGACATTATGCAGCGAAGCTTCACCCCGATCCCCGGTAGCCTGCAACCCACCGACCTCAACGCCGAGGCGCAATCTGTTGACCTGCTGGCAGGGCTTGAGCTGCGCCGCCCGAAACTTTCGCGCTCAGGCTTCTATGTGGACCCGACAGGTGCGGTGATCACCACGGCCAACGCCGTGGCGAGCTGCACCCGCATCACCTTGGACGAGCAGCACGAGATGCAGGTTGCCGCCCGGACCGGCGATCTGGCGCTGCTTACCCCGGTGGCACCGCTGGTCCCCCTGAACTACGCGCGCTTCGCCACCCGCCCCCCGGTGATCCGCACGCCCGTTGCCGTCTCTGGATTCTCCTACGAGGGGGTTTTGGGCGCACCGACCGTCACCTTTGGCACGCTGGCCGACATTCGCGACCTGTCCGGCGACACCGCGCGCAGCCGCCTTGAGGCCGAAACCCTGACAGGTGATGCAGGCGGCCCCGTGCTGGATGCCAGCGGCGGGGTCAGCGGGCTGCTGTTGCCAACCCCGACCTCGGGCCGCGCGCTGCCCGAGGCCACCGCGCTTGCCCTCAAATCATCCCAGATCGTCAGCTTCCTTGCCGAAAACGGCATCACCCCCGCGGCCGCACGCGGCGGGTCTGCATTGGCGACCGAGGATCTGGTGGCAACCGCAACTGACATGACCGTTCTGGTGGGATGCTGGTAGCCTTCGTGAGTTGCAGGAGAGCAATTTTTCTCCATGCGTGTGGCACGAATTACGCAACCTGCTGAGAAATAGATAGGCTTCACCAAGCAAATTATCTTACTTCCTTTGGACAAGCGCCTCTACGCGATTAGCCGGCACCTGCAAAACGGTTGGCTGAGCCGCGTCTGACCCGAGGCACCGATGCGGAGGCGAAGCATGTGGCATATTCATTCCGAGACCCCCGACACCGACGCGTTGGCGCAGGTCTTTGAGGACGCCTTCACTGCGTCCGAAGGGGCGCAGGAAGGGCGGCTCATTCGCGATCTTGTAAAGCGGCTTATCGAGACAACCCCAGCCGAAGACCAGAGCCTGTTCTGGGCAGAGGGGAACGGCGTTGCTGCCGCCTGCATCCTGTTCACCCGCCTGCGCTACGCCGATGACACGCGGCAGGTGCGGCTTCTGTCGCCCGTTGCGGTCAGGCCCGCGCATCAGGGCAAGGGACTGGGGCAGCAGCTGATCCGGCACGGGCTGGAGCAGCTTCGCCGCGACGGCGTTGAGGTCGCACTTACCTATGGCGACCCTCAGTTTTACAGCAAAATCGGGTTTCGCCAGATCAGCACAGATGACGCGGCAGCCCCGTACCCGCTTGGTCAGCCCCATGGCTGGCTTGGGCAATCCCTGCGACGCGACGGGTTTGCCCCGCTAAAAGGACCCGTGGATTGCGCGCCCGCATGGAACGACCCCGCCTTATGGTAGCCCTCACCGCATCCAATCGGGCGTGATGCGGATAAGCGTCGGGCGGTCCGCGTTCAGTGCGTTTTGCAATGCTTTCCCAAATTCGGTGGGATTATCCGGCGCGGTCGCATAGCCGCCGAAGGCCTCCGCCAGTTTCAGGAAATCGGGGTTGCGCTGGATCACCGCATTTGGAGCGATCTGGGCGCGGGTCATGCTGTCCTCGATCTCGCCCAGCTTGCCGTTATCCCAGATGATGACGGGCAGCGGCAGTTGCAGCTCGACCGCTGTGGCAAGCTCCATCATCGTGTATTGAAAGCCGTAATCGCCCAGGATCGCCACCGTTGGCAGACCAGGACGAGCCACAGCGCCGCCAATCGCTGCCGGCAATGCGTAGCCGAGCGTCCCAAATCCGCTTGGGTGATGCCAGTGGCCGGGATGGTCCATCGGCACGACCTCTTTCGCGGCATAGGCAAATTGCGTCATGTCCGAATAAAACATCGTGTCCGCAGGCGCTGCTTGTCGTAACGCATCGGCGTAAGGCAGGATGCCCGGACGCTCAGCCTCGACCTGCGCGCGCCAACGCGCCTTGGTGGCGGCGACCTCAGCGGCGTCCCACCCGGTGCAGCCCGGCAGCGGCTGCGCGAAAACACCGTTCAGCAAGGACTGCGCAGGGGCAAGCAGCTTAATCTCTGCCTGTTGAGCATCGCTTAACACCTGCGGGTCAATATCGACGCGTATCAGCCCCGCATGGTGACCCAGGTGACGACGCCACAAATCAACCTCACTCAGCCCAGTGCCAATCGCGACGACCAGATCAGCGCTGGCAATGACATCCCCACTTTCAGGACGCGCCAGATACGCGCCAAAGTTCAGCGGGTCACCGCCGGGGATGATCCCCCGACCGGCATAGGTGGTGAAGCTGGCCGCCCGCAATGCTCGGAACCCTTCCAGCCAATCGGGCGACTGGCCCGGCTGCATCTGAGCCTGCTGGCAGACCGCCCCGCCCCCGAAGATGAAAACGGGGCGTGAAGCTTGGGCGAGCCGGTCGCGCAGCAGCGCCACCTGATCAGGGCTGGCTTGCGTCGGCACGGGCGGCTCGGGTAGTGCCGGGAACGCGGCTGCCAGCCCTTCAAGCTGCGCAATCGGAACCTGAATATGTTTGGGCAAGCGGCGGCGCGTTTGGAATTCCAGCAAGGCCCGGTCAATCAGCGCGTAGGCGGCATCGGCCGACGTCGCGCGATGGGACCAGTCGCAGACCGTGGCCGCCGCCGCCTGCTGATCCTTCATCTGATGCAGCTGGCCTTGATGAGCCGCGGTTTCGTCCAGGCAGGAGGACAGCGCCAGCACGGGAACGGAATCAGAATAGGCCTGCCCAAGCGGGGTCATGATGTTGCACAGGCCCGGCCCCGTGATCACGTAGGCCACCCCCGGTTTGCCGGTCGCGCGGGCATAGCCATCGGCCATAAATCCCGCGCCCTGTTCATGGCGGGCCAGGATATGGGTCAGCCCAGCCTCCTCAATCCCGCGATACATTTCCTGATTATGGACGCCGGGGATGCCGAACACATGGCTGACGCCCCGCGCCTTCAGCATGTGGGAAATTTGCGCGCCAAGCGGGCGTTGCATGGGTCAGGGTCTCCAGAAATTGAGGGTAAACAGCACGTAGACCGACAGCAGCTCCAGCCGACCGACCAGCATCGCGGCGCAAAGCAGCCATTTTGCGGTGTCATTAACTTCGGAAAAATTGCCAGCCGGGCCGATCATTGGGCCAAGGCCGGGGCCGATATTGGCCAGCGCCGTCGCAGCCCCCGAAACCGAGGTAATGAAATCAAGCCCGGTCATCGCCAGCAGCACGGCAAGCACGCCCAGGGAAACCAGAAACATCACGAAGAACGTCATGACGGAGGAGACGACATCCTCAGACACCCGACGGCCCTGATAGCGCGGCTCGAATATCCCGTGAGGGGAGTGGATTCGCCGCACCTGCGCCTTGATAGATGCAAAAAGCAGCTGAAACCGGAACACCTTGATCGAGCAGGAGGTCGAGCCCGCGCAACCGCCGATCAGCCCCATCAGGAAAAACAGCGCGACGGCAAACCCGCCCCAAACCTCGTAATTGGCTGACGCGTAGCCGGTGCCGGTCAAGATCGAGACCGCGTTAAACAGCGCCTTGCGCCAGGCCCGCTCCCCCTGATTGGCGTCTGTGCCGATCTGCCAAAGCGCCAGCACCACGACGAGAATGGCCGCAAGCGCAAAGAAGGTTTGGATCTGACTGTCGCGGAAAAGGGGCTGCGCCGTGCCGGCCAGCAATTGCACGTAACGCACGAAGGGCAAGGCGGCCAGCATCATGAAAGCCGCCCCGATATATTCCGACGCCCCGGGATAGCCGCCAAAAGAGGCGTCCGAATTGGCAAAACCGCCAGTCGCAATCGTCGTCATCGCATGGGTTGTGGCGTCAATCGGGGTCTGACCCGCCGCCAGATAAGCCAGCCCGCAGGCCATCGTCAGCCCCAGATAGGTGACTGAAATATTGCGCGCGATCTCGCCCGCGCGGGGCAGAATTTTTCCAAATGTATCAAAGCCTTCGGAGCGGAAGATTTGCATACCACCGACCCGGAGTTCGGGCAAAAAAACCATCGCGACAACGATGATGCCGATGCCCCCAAACCACTGCATCAGCCCCCGCCACAGCTTCAACCCGTCGGGCAGCGCCCCCAAGCCGGTAAAAACGGTGGAGCCGGTCGTGGTCATCCCCGACATGGCCTCGAAAAATGCGTCAATGAACCGGGCTTGCGTCGCGCCTAGGTAGAAAGGCAACGCCCCGAATAGCGGCAGAGCGAGCCAGACAAGCGTGGTCAAAAGGAAAGTTTGCTGGATGTTCAGCCCGCGCCCGACCCCGTTGGAGGTCGCCAGCGCCATCAGCGTGCCGGTCACCACAGTCAGAAAGGCCGAGATCGCGAAGGCCGGCCAATGCCCGTTTCCGGCGGCCATATCCACGGCCATCGGGACCAGCATCGAGCCGCCCAAACAGGCCACCAACAGGCCGATCACATAGCCCACAGGGCGCAGGTCAAACATGGGGCTAAGGCTTGGCTTGGGCGGCGGTAACTGTCAACGCCCGTGCTGGCCTCCGGGACGTCTTTTTCGGCCCACCTTAACACCACCTCAAGCATAAACACCTCTGTTCATGCGGTATGAGCCAACTCCCTGACCCTTGACCGTGGTCTGCCCCTATCCGCACCCAAGTTGTTCGCGTGGCTCGGCGATAGCCGCCATATGGCCCAATGTTGGAGCCATAGCGGCATGCGTGTGCCCGAACATAAACTGACCGCTATCGGGCGGCCACATAGGACGCAGTTTGGGTCAGGCGGGGTGGTCATCAACCAATAACCGCGAGGCAGGCCCGATGACCGCGCGCTGTCCTCAAACTCCCATCCAGAGTTTGGTTCCAGAGTATGTGCCAAACTCTGCCTGCGTCCGGGATCAGCGGTTGACGCCCTCAGGCGATCGCAGTAACCAAACTCTCGTGGCGATTTGTTACCGGATTGCGGGCCACGTTAAAGATGCTGCTAAAGAGGATGGAACGACCGCTCGAAAGATGCGCGCCTCCCCCTTTTCCCGGTGGAGGCTTTTTTGTTTGCGCCCCGCCCCCCGCGCGGTCGCACGGAGATATGAAATGACTGATTGGTCCCCCCGCACCCGCGCCGTTCATACCGGCACCCGCCGCTCCCAATACGGGGAGGTGGCCGAGGCGATCTACCTGACGCAAGGCTTCGTCTATGACAGCGCCGAGCAGGCCGAGGCACGTTTCATCGAAACCGGCCCGGATGAGTTCATCTATGCCCGCTACGGCAACCCAACCGTGCGCATGTTCGAGGACCGGATCGCCGATCTTGAAGGCACCGAGGACGCGTTTGCGACGGCCTCAGGGATGGCGGCGGTCAATGGCGCGCTTTGCGGCTTGCTAAAGGCGGGTGACCATGTGGTCAGCGCCAAGGCGCTTTTCGGCTCCTGCCTCTATATCCTGGAAGAGGTCCTGACCCGCTACGGGGTCGAGGTCACATTTGTCGACGGCACTGACCTGGATGCGTGGCGCAACGCTGTGCGCGACGACACGAAGGCTGTGTTTTTGGAAACCGTTGCCAACCCGACGCTTGAAGTCGTTGACCTGAATTCGGTGGCAGAGATCGCTCATGCAAAAGGTGCGCTGGTTCTGGTGGACAATGTCTTCGCGACCCCCGTTTTTGGCCACGCACTGCGCGACGGGGCAGACGTGGTGATCTATTCAGCCACCAAACATATCGACGGTCAGGGGCGTTGCCTGGGCGGGGTCATCTGCGGCACGAAGGAGTTCATCCGCAAAACCGCAGAGCCTTACCTGAAACATACCGGCGGCGCACTGTCGCCTTTTAACGCCTGGGTCATGCTCAAGGGGTTGGAGACCGTCCATCTGCGTTGCAATGCGCAAGCGACCTCCGCGCTTGAGATTGCAACGGCGCTTGAGGGCCACAACAAACTGGCCAAACTCGCCTACCCGCACCTGCCCAGCCACCCGCAATATGAGGTCGCTAAGCGGCAGATGGATACCGGCGGCACTGTTGTCGCGCTGTCGGTCGACGGCGGCAAAGAGGCGGCGTTCCGTTTCCTCAACGCGCTGCAGATCGTGACGATTTCCAACAACCTGGGCGACAGCAAATCGCTTGTCACCCATCCCGCGACCACGACCCATCAGCGCCTGACGGATGCGCAGCGCGACGCGCTTGGGATTGATGACGGCATGGTGCGCCTTTCCGTGGGCCTAGAGGACGCGGGCGATCTTTTGGCTGACATCACACAAGCGCTGGCGCAGGTTTAGGGGGATTTGGCCCTCCCCGGCCCGTGAACCCGCCAAGCGTCACCTTCGCAAACACCTCAATTCGGTCGGCAAATTACATCCGATCGCCGATTTCTCGCGGAAACGTCACATAAGTTTTGTTGGACTTTGCCCGACCGGACCCCCATATCCGGTCTACGCGCGAACCAAAGGGGGGACCGATTATGAACGTCCACACGCCGGAAATTGACCGCTTGCCAAGCCGCGATGAGGCGGCGGAGGCGCTTCGACTGCTCAGGCAATGGGCTGAACGCTCCACAGATGTTGAAGTGGCCGATCTTGATCCAATGATCACGCAGCTGCTGCCGGGTCAGGCATCGGATTATCCCGCACTTGCCCGGGCCTATCCCGAAGATTTCGAGGTTGATGCGAGCTACAAAGCCTCGCTGCCCGATCTTCAGAATGGTCCCTCCTCACTGATCCGTGGGGCCAAACAGATGATCCAGCATGTGGGCATCTCGAATTTCCGGCTGCCCATCCGCTACCACACCCGTGACAATGGCGATCTCACGCTGGAGACCAGCGTCACCGGCACCGTGTCGCTGGAAGCCGAAAAGAAGGGCATCAACATGTCCCGCATCATGCGCAGCTTTTATGGCAAGGCGGATGAGACATTTTCCTATGAGGTGATCGAGCAAACGCTGGATGCCTATAAGGAAGATCTGGAAAGCTTTGATGCGCGTATTCAGATGCGGTTTTCCTTCCCGATGAAAGTCATGTCTCTGCGCTCAGGCCTGGAAGGCTACCAATATTACGACATCGCCCTGGAGGTGGTTGACGCAGGCGGGGTGCGCAAGAAATTCATGCACTTGGACTACGTCTATTCCTCGACCTGTCCCTGCTCCCTTGAACTGTCGGAACACGCGCGGGAGACGCGTGGCCAGCTGGCCACGCCACATTCGCAACGCTCGGTCGCGCGGATCTCGGTAGAGGTCATGTGCGATAAGGATTGCCTGTGGTTTGAAGACGTGATCGACATCTGCCGCGCGGCCGTCCCGACGGAGACGCAGGTGATGGTCAAGCGGGAAGACGAGCAGGCGTTCGCTGAGCTTAATGCGGCGAACCCGATCTTTGTTGAGGATGCCGCACGCTCCTTCTGCGAGGGCCTGAAGAACGACGCGCGGATTGGTGATTTCCGGGTGATCGCCAGCCATCAGGAAAGCCTGCACAGCCATGACGCCGTCTCGGTGCTGACCGACGGTGACAGCTTTGCGAGCGAAAGCATTGATCCCAATCTGTTCTCGACATTGTTCCACGTCGGCTAACTGGCAATGTCTTACGCCACAGAAAAGGGCGCCCACATGCGGGGCGCCCTGTAACTCATCAACTTATAGTCTTGCAGAAAGATCGCGGTCTTAGTTTGTGATCGTGGTCGACCCAATCGCTGCCGTTTCTGCTGGGCTGTCGCCGTCACGCAGCTTCAGCTTGGCCGACAGCAGTTCGGTGCGCGTTTCCTCATCTGCTTCGAAGAAGGCGCGACGCTCGGCGGCGCTCATCTCACCCAAGGCGAATTTCATCTCGGCCAACATCGGGTTGCCTTCGGATGTTTCACCAACCATGCGCTCCGCAGCCGAGCTGTTGCTCAGCGCCAGCAGTTCTTCAACTTCTTCTGGCGACAGTTTTTCGGCGAATGCCGGTGCCGCGATTGCGAAGGAAAGGGCGGTTGCAGTTGCGAATAGCTTTTTCATGTCAGTCTCCTGTCATCTTATTTTGGCGTTCCGAGCGTGAGCCGCTGCGGCGATCCGATGCTGTCACAACACTGTGTACGAGGAGATGTTCCGATCTTCGCAAAACAATTTACCTGAGAGATTCTATCTATTTGCTTTTAATGCTATAAATCAGATTTCAGGCGCTATTTTCGTCTTGCGGCTCATCCGCATATTTCTGAAAAAGCCAGCTTTGGCTCATGAAAAACACAAACAATGCAACCGGAAATCCGAAGGTTTCGATCTTGACCCAGGCATCGGTAGACATCGTGCGCCAGATGAACTCATTGGCGATGGCAAGGGCTGCGAAGGCCAACGTCAGCCGCTTGGTGAAGATCATCCACCCCTCATTGGTCAGCGGCAGAAAATCATCCATCACATATTCCAGCCAGCTTTTCTTCAGCATCAGCCCGATCCCGAGGATGGTGGCGAAGAAGCCGTAGACGATTGTTGTTTTGATTTTGAAAAACTTCTCATCATTGAACCAGACCGTCAGCCCGCCGAAGAAGATGACGAGCACCGCCGTCATCACCTGCATGCGGCTGATCTTGCCGGTCAGTTTCCAAAGGATCGCGATGGAGGCCAGCAGAACCGGTACAAAGGCCGCTGTGACGACAATGAAGCCTTCATACTCCACCCCGCCAATAGTGTAGACCTCGTCCTTGAGACGGGTATAGGCGATGAAAAACAGCAAAACCGGCCCCAGATCGAGCGCGGTTTTCAACCCTTGTGACACTTTCTTCTCAGCCATTTCTTACCCTGCAAATTCCACGATGACGGCGCCAAGTGCGATCAGCGCCATGAGGGCCAGCCTGCGCGGGCCGACCTTCTCCCCCAGCATCAGCCAGCCGATCAGGGCGGCGAACACGGTGGACGTCTCGCGCAGTACCGCAGCCTCCCCCACCTTGTCGAGCCTTGTCGCCAACATGATAGACCCGAAGCTGAAAAACGCCACAAACGCCCCCGTGACCCCGCGCCGCATCAGCGGCCCCACATCCGGGCGATCCGGGTCACGCAGCCAAAGCCAGGCCGCAACGGGCGGCATAAAGAACAACCCGTCGATAAAGAAGAACCATGCCAGAAAGGTAAACGGATCCGCTGTGGCCCGGATGCCGTAGGCGTCATAGGTCGTATAGAGCGCCACGAAAAGCCCCGTTGCCACCGCCAGCCACAAGGCAGGGACAAGCGTGTCCCGATCGACGGTGATCGTGCGCAGATTATAGACCGCCAGCCCGTAAATACCTGCCAGCAGCAAACCGACGCCCGCCCATTGGCCCGCATTGAAGGTCTCGCCAAAGATCAGATAGGCGCCCACCACCGCAAAAAGCGGCCCCGTGCCGCGCACCACCGGGTAGACGACCGTGTAGGCGCCTTTTGAATAGGTCCAGCCCTGCAACAGCTTGTAGACGGAATGGATCACATAGACGCCTGCGAAGATCGGCCACATATGCGGCTCTGGCCAGGGGACGACGAACAGCGCGAAGGGCGCCGCGATCAGCCCATAGCTGAGATCAATCGCGCCGCGGCTGAGCCAGGGATCGTGACGCCCCTTCTGCAGCGCGCCGAAAAGGGCGTGGAGGAAAGCCGCAAGGATCGCGAGGGCCAGCGCAAGTTGGTGACCTGCCGCCGTACCTTCGAGGGAGACGATCCAGGCGCTCATGGAGTGGGGCTGTCGTGGGGCGGTGAACCGGCCCTCCTGGGGGGATATTTTTGAAGCAATGAAGCGGGGCGTGGGTGCACAGAGTTTCGGCGGGGGGGCGTTAACCTTGATTTGGTATGAAGGGGGACGCTTTGCGTGATCACTCCGCCGCGATACCTGTCAGGGCCTGGGCGAATTCCTCCGGGTCGAAGGGGGCAAGGTCATCGATTTGTTCGCCCACCCCGATGGCGTGAATGGGCAGCCCGAATTTGTCGGCAAGCGCGACCAGCACACCGCCTTTGGCAGTGCCGTCCAGCTTGGTCATCACGAGGCCAGACACGTCGGATATATTTCGGAAAACATCTACTTGATTCAAGGCGTTCTGTCCCGTTGTTGCATCAAGAACCAGCAGCGTATTATGCGGCGCGGTTTCGTCCTTCTTGCGGATGACGCGGACAATCTTGGCCAGTTCCTCCATCAGGTCAGCGCGGTTTTGCAACCGGCCTGCCGTGTCGATCATCAACAGATCCGCGCCGTCGGCCTCGGCCTTGGTCATCGCCTCAAACGCAAGGCTGGCAGGGTCGGAGCCTTCGGGCGCAGTCAACACGGGCACACCGGCGCGCTCGCCCCAGACCTGCAATTGCTCGACCGCGGCGGCACGGAATGTATCACCGGCGGCGATCACGACTTTCTTGCCCGCCGCGCGAAACTGACTTGCCAGTTTGCCGATTGTTGTGGTCTTGCCTGAGCCGTTGACGCCCACGACCAGCACCACTTGCGGACGTTTCGGATAGAGCGGCATGGGCCTGGCGACCGGCTCCATGATCGTGGCGATCTCACGGGCGAGAAGTTCCTTGATTTCCTGCGTCGACAGCTTCTTGCCAAACCGCCCCTCGGCCATATTGGCGGTGACGCGCAAGGCCGTATCGACCCCCATATCGGAGGCGATCAGCAGTTCCTCAAGCGCCTCCAGCATGTCGTCGTCAAGCTCGCGGCGGATGACGGTTTTCTTTTCCTTGCGCCCCAGAAGGCGCCCGAAAAGGCCCGGCTTTTTTTCCTCTGTCGGCGCTTCTTCATCTACCGCGCTGTTTGCCAAAGCCGCTGCCGCGCTGGGTTTCGCGGCCTCCTCGGCCTCACGGGCGGTGCGTTTAGCCTCTTCTTCGGCTTTTAGCCGCGCGGCCTGGGCTTCTGCGGCACGGGTGCGGGCTTGTTCTTCCGCAGCGCGTTGCTGTTTGGCGGCTTCGCGTTCGGCCCTTGCCGCGGCTTCCTCAGCTGCTGCGCGGGCGGCAGCCTCACGTCGCTCTTCTTCTGCACGGGCGGCGGCGTGGGCTTCGCGGGCAGCGGCCTCTTTGGCCTGCTCTTCCGCGCGCAACCGCGCCTCCGCGTCGCGTGCAGCGGCTTGAGCCTCTTCAGCAGCGCGCTTTTCAGCCGCAAACCGCGCAGCCTCGGCAGCCCGCTCAGCCTCGGCCTTAAGTGCAGCCTCGCGGCGCGCTTCCGCTGCTTGTTCATCGGCTAAGCGTTGCTTCGCGGCCTCGGCTTCAGCGATTTCCGCCTCCCGCAGCCGTGCTTCTTCGGCGGCGATCTCGGCCAGGCGCGCGCGCTCCTCCTCCTCCGCGGCCTGCTCGGCGGCGGTGTCTGCGATTTCGGTCTCGACCTCTTCGGCCACGCCGCCATCGGCCACAATGGCGTCAAGCCCCTCGTCCAGCTTGGAGGAGGATTTGAACAGCTTGCTTTTCAGCTTTTTGAAGAAGGACATGTCTGGCCTATGCGCATTTATCTATACCCACCTAATACGGGCGGGCGCGCATGAAAAGGCCGGGGAGCTGCCCCGGCCCGTCCGTCCCTATTTTATCTCGTCGCCAAAATGTTTCATGACCAGCCGGATCGGGTTCGGCGCGGCCTGCCCCAAGCCGCAGATCGAGGCATCCGCCATGGCCGTGCAGACATCCTCAAGTAGCGGCTGATCCCAGCTATCGGCCTGCATCAGCTTCACCGCCTTCTCGCACCCAACGCGGCAGGGCGTGCATTGCCCGCAGCTTTCATCCTCGAAAAACCGCAGCATATTCAGCGCGGCAGCCCGTGCGCTGTCCTGGTCTGACAACACGACGACAGCGGCCGAGCCGATAAAGGTGCCCAAGGGCTGCAGTGTATCAAAGTCGAGCGGTACATCATTGATAGTGCTAGGTAAAAGACCCGAGGACGGACCGCCGGGTTGATAGGCTTTAAAGACATGCCCCTCAGCCATGCCGCCTGCGGCGTCGATGATATCGGTAATGGTGGAGCCCGCAGGCAGCAGATACACGCCCGGCTTGGCCACACGACCCGAGACGGAATAGCTGCGCAAACCTTTGCGCCCGTTCTTCTCCGTCGTGTTCAGCACTTCGGGGCCTTCGCGGCAAATGCGGGCGATCCAGTGAAGCGTCTCAACGTTATGAACCAGCGTCGGGCGGCCGAAAATGCCGACCTGCGCCACATAAGGTGGGCGATGGCGGGGGATGCCCCGTTTGCCCTCAATGCTTTCGATCATCGCGGATTCTTCGCCGCAAATATACGCACCCGCCCCGCGGCGTAGGTCGATATAGCCCTCGGAAACGATGCCTGCGGCCTCAAGCTCCGCGATTTCGCGGGCCAGAATATGCAGCACGGCCGGGTATTCGTCGCGCATGTAAAGGAAGACCTTGTCGGCCTCCACCGCCCAAGCGGCGATCAGCATGCCCTCAAGGAAAAGGTGGGGCTCCCGCTCAAGGTAATAGCGGTCCTTGAAGGTGCCGGGCTCCCCCTCGTCGCCATTGACGGCCATGTAGCGGGGGCCGGCATTGCCGCGCACGAAACCCCATTTGGTCCCCGACGGGAAGCCCGCCCCGCCCAGGCCCCGCAGCCCGCTTTCCTTGATCTGGGCTTGAACGTCTTCCCAATTGCCGCTGTCGCGCAGCTTGGCCAGCGCGTCATAGCCACCGCCCGCCTTGTAGGCATCAAAGGCCTGATAATCGGGGATGGTGGGATGGGTGTGTTGTGCAGCAATCGCCTGCTCGACCTTTTCCACGGTCGCGTTGTCGATATGGGCGTGGCCCAGTTCCAGCACCGGCGCGGTGTCACACCGGCCCATGCAAGGCGCGCGCAGGACGCGGACCTCGTCAGGGTTCACCCCGTCTTCCAAGGCGGATTTCAGCTGTTGCGCGCCCGCCAATTCACAGGAAAGCGAGTCGCAGACGCGGATGGTCAGGGCGGGCGGCTTGGGCTCGCCCTCTTTCACCACGTCGAAATGGGCGTAGAAGCTGGCAACCTCGTACACTTCTGCCTGGCTCAGGCGCATTTCCTCGGCCAGGGCGCGCAGATGCGCGGCAGAGAGGCAGCCATATTTGTCCTGAATGAGATGCAGATGCTCAATCAGCTGGTCGCGGGCGCGGGATTTGCCATCGAGCAGCGCCCGGACCTCGTCCCAGGCCTGATCATCCAGCTGGCGGCCCTTGGGCGTGCCGCGGCCCTTGCCACGGGCGGATTTCCAGACACCGTTCTTGTCGTCATTGTTCTGGTCGAGGGCCATGGGCGCAGGTCTCCTGAAGCTTTTGGCGACATGCTATCCGTGACCGCGCCCGACCGGCCACGGCAAATGCGACCTCATGACCGGGGTTTGCGCAGCGCTTCACCCGATTGTGCGCTTTTCAAACGCGTGCTGGTTTGCGAGACTCGGCGCATGAAACAGATATTCCCCGCACTGGCCCTAGCCGCCGTAATGCCCGCCGCCGCCTTCGCGCAGGAAGGGGGGAAATCCGCACCGACCGCCGAACGGATTCTCAGCGCCAGCGAATTCGAGGCCTTCGCCTCCGGCACCACGGTCTATTTCAACCGCGGCGGACAGCCTTACGGGGCCGAGGAATACAAGGAAGATCGCCGGGTCATCTGGACGTTTCTGGACGGTAGCTGCCAGCGCGGCGCATGGTTTGAAGAAGGTGACCAGATTTGCTTTGTCTACGAGCAGGAGACCGAGGCGCAGTGCTGGCATTTCCTGCAAGCAGGCAGCCAGAAACGCGCCCGCGTGGTGGGGGATGCGCCCAATAATGACTTGTTCGTCGTGGGTCAGGACAACCGCCAGCTGGATTGCCCCGGCCCCGGAATCGGCGTGAGCTACACACCGCAACCGACTGAATAAACGCTTAAATCACTCGTCGAAAAGAGAGCTTTGAGCAGCGGTACCGGGCTTCTTTTTGGACTTCACTTTCTGAGCGGGACCACCTGAGAGCGACAGGCGCTTATCTTTGAACTGCAGCTCGGTCGGAGTGTCCTTGGTCGCCTGCTTGGCTGAGGTCACAAGCGTGTCGCCCGACCAGACCACCGCATAGCCGCGATCAAGCGTCGCCTGATAACCAAGTGTTTCGCGCATCCGGTCAATGCGGGACAGCCTGTCTTGCCATGCCGTGATCTGGCGATTGGCTGTCGCGCTCAGGTTCTGTTCGGCGCGGGCCAGGCGTTGCTTCTCCTGATCCAGCTCCCGGGTAAGGCGGGTGAGGCTGAGCTTGCTTTCGGCCTTTTCCAGCCGCGCCCGCCCCCGTTCCGCGCGCGAGGAAAGCGCGCGGTCCAGCCGGGCGCTGGTCTGGTTCAGCCGCTGCCGTAGCAGCGCGTGTCGCTGATTAAGCAAACCGGGTCTTAACGCCCCTGCCGCCTGCCCCAGCCCCAGCTTTTTGACCTGAATGGCCGCACGCAGGGCCGGTTTCAGCCGAGCCACCGCCAGATCAAGCCGTTGCTCAAACGGTTTGCGAATTTCGTCCTTGCTGGGCAGCGCGCGCGACAGGTCGCGCAGTCGTTCTCCCCGCCGGGTGATCTGAGAAGACAGCGCCCGCGCCATCCGCGCGTCCCAGCTTTCGACCGTCGCCAGCAGGTCAAGGCGGACCGGCACGGCCATCTCCGCTGCCGCTGTCGGTGTTGGCGCGCGCTGGTCAGAGACGAAATCGATCAGGGTCGTGTCGGTCTCATGGCCCACGGCGGAAATTAGCGGAATATCGGATGCTACCACCGCGCGGGCCACGACTTCCTCGTTAAACCCCCACAAATCTTCGATGGAGCCGCCACCGCGGGCCACGATGATCAAATCCGGGCGCGGCAGCGCGCCACCCGGCGTCATGGCGTTGAAGCCATTGATGGCAGCCGCGACCTGCGGTGCGCAGGCCTCGCCCTGAACGGCGACGGGCCAGATCAGGACTTTGCGGGGGAAACGGTCACGCAGCCGGTGCAGGATGTCGCGGATCACCGCCCCCTGGGGGGAGGTCACGACGCCGATGATCTCTGGCAGGTAGGGAAGCGGTTTCTTGCGTTCAGGCGCAAACAGCCCCTCGGCTTGCATCGCCTTCTTGCGCTTCTCCAGAAGCGCCATCAGCGCCCCCTCGCCCGCCACCTCAATCGTGTCGACATTGATGTTGTAGCGCGACTGCCCCCCGAAACTGGACAGTTTGCCCGTGACGATTACCTCCAGCCCCTCTTCAGGCAATTGACCCAGCCCCGCCACCTGCCCTTTCCAGGTGTTGCAGGAAATCACGTTCCGGTCGTCCTTGAGGTCATAATACATATGGCCCGAGCCCGCGCGCATTACACGGCCGATCTCTCCCCGCACACGGACCCGGCCAAAGGCGGATTCGAGCGTTTTCTTCACCGCGCCCGATATCTCGGAGACGCTGAATTCGGGTGCGTTCTGGCCGGCTCCCTTGTCGGGACCGCCACCGTCATCCGTGTCGTCAAGAAGGTCCATGGGGGCTGCTCTTGTGATGGGGTTTCTGTCAGCTTAGAACGCCTGAAAAGCGAGGGGAAGCAGCGATGAATATTTTGATCCTGGGTTCGGGCGGGCGGGAGCATTCACTGGCCTGGGCGGTCAAGCAGAACCCCAAATGCGACAGGTTGATCGTGGCGCCGGGCAATGCCGGTATTGCGGGCGTGGCCGAATGCGCGGCCCTTGATATTATGGACGGCGCTGCCGTGGTCGCATTCGCTGACGCGCAGTCGGTCGATTTCGTCATTATCGGGCCGGAGGCGCCCCTGGCCGCAGGCGTGTCCGACGCGTTGCGCGCCGCCGGCATCAAATGTTTCGGCCCCTCTGCTGCAGCGGCTCAGCTTGAGGCATCAAAGGCCTTTACCAAGGAAATATGCGACGCCAGCGGCGCACCCACGGCAGACTATGCGCGGTTCACCAATGCCGCCGAGGCGCGCGCCTATGTCGAGGCCCAAGGCGCGCCTATTGTGATCAAGGCGGACGGGTTGGCGGCGGGAAAAGGCGTCGTGGTTGCCATGACGCTCGATGAGGCTTTGGCCGCCGTTGACGACATGCTGGGCGGCGCATTCGGCGAAGCGAGCGCGGAGGTTGTGATTGAGGAGTTCATGGCGGGGGAAGAGGCGTCCTTCTTCGTGCTGTCGGACGGCAAGAACATCCTGCCCGTGGGCACCGCCCAGGACCACAAGCGCGCCTATGATGGTGATGCGGGGCCAAATACCGGCGGGATGGGTGCCTACTCCCCCGCGCCGGTGATGACTGACGCCGTGGTAGAGAAAGCCCTGACCCAGATCATTCAGCCCACAGTGGACGAAATGGCCCGGCGCGGCACCCCCTATCAAGGCGTGCTTTACGCGGGCTTCATGATCAATGACGGCCAGCCCCGGCTGGTTGAATATAACGTGCGCTTCGGCGACCCGGAATGTCAGGTGCTGATGATGCGGCTTGGGGCGCAGGCGCTGGACCTGATGCTGGCCTGCGCGGAGGAGCGGCTGGACGATGCGCAGGCGAACTGGGCCAATGATCACGCGCTCACAGTGGTGATGGCGGCCATGGGGTATCCTGGCGCCTACGAGAAAGGCAGCCGGATCAGCGGGTTAGATAACCTGACCGAGGATAGCCTGAACATGGTGTTTCACGCAGGCACGGGCATTGCTGATAACCATCTGGTGGCCACCGGAGGCCGGGTGCTGAATGTGACCGCGCGGGGGGCCACCCTGGCGGAGGCGCAAGAGCGTGCATACAGGACGGTGGATCAGATCGACTGGCCCGGCGGGTTCTGCCGGCGCGACATCGGCTGGCGGGCGCTTGGATAGCCTAACGCCTTATGAGATCGGCGCGTTGGTGCATTCTACCGGCGTGTCGGTAACATCAGTGATGCGCTGCACCTCGAAATTGTTGGTGGAGATCACGGCAAGCTCCCCCTGATCATTCACGGGGATCCAGCAGTTTTCGGGGTTGGGGAAGTTTTCGTAGATGAAGCAGATTTGTGCGCCGCGCAGCTCGATCCGCCCGTAGGAGCATTGCCCGGTCGACGTGGCCCAGACCGATAGGTCGCGGCGCAGAAACTGCTCCACCCCCACGACCCGCCCGGTTCTGTTATCGGTGAAGGTCAGCGTACGGCCCATGGCGCGGTCAAGGAAGTCATCGGGCGAGATCTGCTCCTGCGCCTGCGCGACGCTGCCCGGAAGTGCCAGCATCGCAGCACAGATTGCACGGCCTAGGAACATGCCAGGGCCGCGTCGAAACTGGCCCGGCCTCTCTGCGGCCCGATGTCTTCCAAATCAAATGCCTGCCCGTCATAGCGCACCGCGACAAGCCGCGCCCAGTTGGCGGTGGCCACGATCATTTCGGGCCCTTTGCCACAATCACGCATGCCGCCGGAGATATAGTCTTCGCCGATCCGGTGGTTGGTCAGCCCGGCAAGGCTTGCCACCTCCTCCAACGCACCGTCCTTGAAGCGCCATAGCCGCAGCGTTTTGGCCAGATGGGGACGGTCAATATAGCCGATCTCGACATGGCCGTCGCCGTCCATATCGGCGGCCCCAATGGGCGCCAGCCAGCGGTTGCGGGTGCCAATATGCGGGGTCGCCGCGATCTTGCCGGTGTCGTCATAAATGGCCAGCTGCGCGCCGGTATTGGCCTGGCTTTCAACCACCACCACCTCAACGTCGCCGTCGCCGTCCACGTCGATCAGCCGTGGCTCGATATCCTCGAACACCCGGTCCTGCGGCAGCACGACCTCGAAGCTGATCCCCTCCATCCGGTCGGTGTGGATCACCAGCGTGCCGTATTCCACGGCATCACCCAAAACACCATGGGCGTAGCGGGTGGTGGGCCCCGCATATTCAGCGCCCAGAATATCCGCCTGCGCGCCAGCAGCGGCGGCAATCAGGCCCACCCCCAGCAGCCCGCGGCGGGCGATCCGCGGATCGAGGCGTGCGGCCAGACGCCGCGCCCTTTTGTCAGACGCGCCGCTCAAATCTGCTTTTCGGGCATCTGGACAACCAGCCCGTCTAACGCGTCACTGACCTTCAGCTGGCATGTCAGGCGGGAGCGTGCGGGATCTGGCTCATAGGCGAAATCCAGCATATCCTCTTCCATGCTCTCCTTGGCTGGTAGCTTCTCGACCCAGGCGGGATCGATATAGACATGGCAGGTGGAGCAGGCACAGGCTCCGCCACAATCGGCCTCGATGCCCGGAATGTTGTTGTCGCGTGCGCCTTCCATCACGGTCAGCCCGTTGGCCACGTCGACCACATGCTCTTTGCCGCCATGCTCAATATAGGTGATTTTCGCCATTGCTTGGTCAGTCCTTGATCGCTGAAACTCTCGGGCGTGATTTAGGGGGTTTTTTGTGGGTTTGCCAACCCCCTGTCGCTGCCACCTGACGTCGCAATCGCGCGACCGGGGCGCGGTCAGGTGTGGCGCAGGGATTATTGTTGCAAGACGGCGGCAAGCGGCTAGACTCGCGCGCAAGTTTGGCACCAAGACCGACGTCGGAGCACGCAACATGACCCCGCCACCTATCACGCTTTTGCTGCCCTTGCTGGCCATGGCCTGCGCGCCCCTGCCGGGCCCGGATGTGACCAAGCAAATCCCGCCGACCCGGATCACCGCGACCCAGACCGCGCCGGATTTGACCCAGTCGGACCGGTGCTGGGGACATGAGCCGCCGGGCGAGATCACCGAAATTGTTGACCAGCTGATCGAAGTGCAGCCGGCACAGATTGACGCCGATGGTCGCGAGATTACCCCCGCCATCTTCCGCAACACCCCCACCCCCAAGACAGGGCCTGATGGGGCGGGTCGGTGGTTTGAGCGGGTCTGTGACATCACCCTGACGCCGCCCTTCATCATGTCGCTGCAACGCGCCCTCGCTGCACGGGGGCTCTTTGAAGGCAAATTTACCGGCGCGCTCGACAACCCGACGCGCGCGGCCATCACCACCTATCAAGCGCAACAGGGGCTGAACAGCGACCTGCCGTCGGTCGCTATGGCACGTCAACTGGGGTTGCTGGCTATTGAGCTGCAAGGCGTGACCGACCCGCCCCCCTTGCTGCCAGAGGTTGCGGCTCCCGCGTTGCCATCTGTGTCAACGGACGCCGCGGATGAGGATAGCGCGGAACAGGCATAGACCAGCCTGCCAAAGACCCTACCGCGCATGAAAAGGGCGCCGCAACAGGCGCCCTTTGGTTTTTGTGTGCCTTAGAAAGTTAACGAGGTCAGCCGTCCAGCGACAGCGCCAGGAAGCGCGGGTCGCCTTGGCGGCGGATCAGCATCAGGAAGGACTTGCGGCCCGCTTCCCGCGCGGCTTCAATTCGCTCTTCAAGATCGGTCAGGCTCGATACTTTGCGCTGGCCTGCCTCAACAATCAGGTCACCGGCGCGCAGGCCCTTTTCAAAGGCGTCACTGTCTTCGGCAACCGATTTGACGACCAGCCCCTCTGCATCTGGGTCCAGACCCAGCTGCTCCCGCAGCTCGTCGTTGAGAAGCGCCAAGGACATGCCCATGATCTCCTTTTCTTCGGGGTCAGCGCGATCGATGGCCACAGGCACGGGTTGCGCTTCTGCGGCTTCCCGGCGGCCCAGGGTCACCGGGATGGTGATCGCCTCGCCCCCACGAATTATTTCCACGTCAACCGCCTTGCCGACGGCCGTGTTGCCGACGATGCGGACAAGCTCCCGCGTGTTCTCGACCTCGCGCCCAT
Organism: uncultured Litoreibacter sp.; assembly: GCA_938030665.1. Lineage (GTDB taxonomy): Bacteria > Pseudomonadota > Alphaproteobacteria > Rhodobacterales > Rhodobacteraceae > Litoreibacter. The sequence goes on from CALHHY010000069.1 coordinate 23,236, forward strand.
CAAAGGTGCGGATGACGTCACCCGCCTCGATGCCGGAGTCCTTGCCGGGGCCATCCGGTACGTCGGTGACCAATGCGCCGCGGGGGGAGCTTAGCTCAAGCGCCTCGGCCACATCTTCGGTGACGTCCTGAATGCGAACGCCCAGCCAGCCGCGACGTGTCTCGCCGAATTCCTGCAGCTGGTCGACCACTTGCGTCACCACGTTGGAGGCCATCGAAAAGCCGATGCCGATGGAGCCGCCCGAGGGGGACAGGATCGCCGTGTTCACGCCGATCACCTCGCCCTGTACATTGAAGAGCGGGCCACCGGAGTTGCCTTTGTTGATCGCGGCGTCGGTCTGGATGAAGTCATCATAGGCGCCCTGTAGTTCGCGGCCGCGCTGCGACACGATGCCTGCGGAGACGGAGAAACCCTGACCAAGCGGGTTACCCACGGCCAACACCCACTCACCGACCCGGATGTCATCGGAATCGCCGAACGGGACGAAGGGAAGGTCTTCCGGCGCGTCCACCTTCAGCAGCGCGATATCGGTCTTGGGGTCGGTGCCGATCAGTTCGGCCACCAGCGTCTCGCCCGAGAAGAACTCGATCTCGATCTCGTCAGCCTTGTCGATCACGTGGTTGTTGGTGACGATGTAGCCATCGGCCGAAATCACGAAGCCCGACCCAAGGGCCGAGGATTGGCGGGGCCGCTGACCCCGGTCCTGGCGATCAAGGAAATCCTTGAAGAAATCCTCCAGTGGCGAACCTTCAGGCACTATCGGTGCGGGCCCTTGCTGGACCCCTGCGACCGTGGTCGAGGTGGTGATGTTAACAACCGCCGGGCTGACCTGATCAGCCAGATCGGCAAAGCTTTGGGGCAATTGTGCCTGCGCGGTGACGGTATGCGCCAAAGTAATGGCCAGGCCAAGAGCCAGGGCCTGCAAGGCGCGCACGGGTGATGCTTGCCTCAAAGTTTGGGGAATGACGTGAGCGTTCACTTCCTGCTCCTCCGTTTCGTGTTTGTCCCTTGGGGAAGCGCACAGCAACTGTGCGCCCTTGTCTATGACACAGTAGGTGGGTCATTTGACCAGCGATGCAACCGGTCGCTCCGTCGCCATGTGTCAACAGCACGTGAGCATCTGTAACAGCTTGATCCTTAACAATAGGGCCTCGCCTGATAATCTCAATGCGCGCGTCGCCCTGAAATCGCATTCATGAACCGGCACGGCGCGCCCTGAATTGCGCATCCGCCTCGGAGCTGCCGTCGTGAAAACTGCCGAACCATTTGTCCATCGGCACCGCGCTCTCCCCGAAATTGACGCTATGATAGCGGTGATGCAGGTAGTGCATCAGCTTTTCCTTGCGGATCTCGGCCCGGCCGCCAAAGACCAGCGCGTCAAAGCCGGAATGGCTGACACCCGGCCCAAGCGCCGTGGTCACCCCGTTAAACATCATATGCAGCGGGTGGGACGGCACCACCAGATGGATCAGCAGGCAGCTGAAATAAAGCGCGTGCTCCACCGGGTGCATGGCCATCCCCGACCAAGGCCCAACATTGACGTTCTTGTGGTGCAGGTAATGGACCGTGCGGTAAAGCGGCGGCCAATGGATCAGCCGGTGGATGCAATAAAAGTGAAAATTTCGCCAGAAGGGCATCAGCAAAAGCCAGAGCACGAACCAGACGGGGTTTTGCGCCAGGTCGGAGAAAGGCAGCGCCTGATTGGCATAGCCCCACCACAACAGCACCTCAAACCCGCTCCAGATGACAACGCCAATATTTGACCAAAAAACATTGTCATAGACCTGATTGTTAAAGAGGAACCGTTTGTCCCGTTCGGCCGGCCAATTGGCGTTGTACTTTGCCCGCCGCCCCTGCCCGCGCCAGCGGTAGAGCCACAGATGCAGCGCGCCGGTGAAGAGGCCCACCATGACAAGATTGCGGGTCAGAATTTCCAGCATCCAGCCCCGCTGCAACGTCACCATCCGCGCCATGTCGGGGGTGAAGAATAGATAGGCAATGATCGTGAGGCCAAGGTACAGGCCGAACCACGGCAACAAAAATCCCGGCACGCCGAAGAACCAACGCGCAAGGGCACGCGGCGTGGTTGGCCAATCAAAAAGCGGCATGAAGCGCACCCGCCCCTCGGGCCGCCATTCGCCACGCCTGTCGCGGGTCTGGCCATGCTCATCGGTTGTGTCGGTCATGGCCTGCAGCTTAACGCGGGTTGTGGCCTTGCCGTCAAGACATGCCGAACGCACCCTTGGCCAACCACACCAAAAAGACCCCGATCGCGAGGCATCCCAGCCCCATGGCGCGGCGCGTGTCTTCGGGGATTTCCGCGATCGCCTTGATCAGGTCTTCCAGACGCGAAGGGGCCAGTGCGAACACCAGCCCCTCGACAACCATCACCAAACCGATGGCCAGTAGAATATGCGTGATCATTGGGCCGCCATCATTGGCCAGACGGGGTCCCTTGATCCGAGCGCAGGT
>CALHHY010000070.1 GCA_938030665.1 uncultured Litoreibacter sp.
GCATGATTTGCCCTCCATACCTCCCTCCAAACCCATACCTCAGCACCTCGCTGACGACAGAGCATAGCACAACTCGCAACGACCGGTTTCTTCGCTGCATGACGTCGTAGAAAAGGCTGCTCATGCGGCATTATCAGCGCCGCGAGCGCACGCAGCATAAATATCGAATTCACAGGTTGGGCTCAAACCGGACCTTCGCCCTAAAGTGCTCCCGCATGCTCAAACCACCAAACGCCCAAGCACAACCGCGGCCTCCCGCCGGGTGGCTTGCGCGTCGCAGATGCCGGACTGCGCGGCCTCAAGCCAGACGCCGTCCATATAGGCCTGCAGTGTGGCGGTGACGGTTTCGACCGCGCCGGGCACCAGATGCCGCAGCTCTGCCTGCAAATGGCTTTGCACGCGGGCGCGGTTGATGCGGTGCAGGCGGGCGAGGCTGGTGGAATAGGGCGCGTTCGACCAGAATTGCACCCAAAGGGAGCATTGTGCAGGCACAAACAGCCGGTCGTCGAAATTGGCGGCCACCAGCGCCTCAAGCCTTGCACGCGGGCCCTGCGCGCCTTGCAAACGTTCCAAAGCCGCCCGGCGCAGCAGCCCCAGCAGCCTGCGCATCGTGGCCTCCATCAGTTTTTCCTTGGTGCCGAAATAGTAGTTGATGCTGGCCGCTGACGCGTTCGCCTCCTGCGCGATGTCGGTCATGGTCACCTGCGCGTAGCCGTGGCGGTGCACGGCGCGGATAGCGGCGGAGGTCAGCTCTTCATTTCTGAGGTCGCGGATGCGGGACATGAGGTTTCATACCCTGATCATGCGCGCGATGTAAATCTTGTATGCTCATACAAGATTTCTTGCTCCGTTGGCCGAACTCTGATAGCCCGCAGTGAAATTGCCACGTCAGGAGACAGAACATGCGCGCCCAACCCACTGCCAGCCACTTCATTAACGGCGCCTATGTCGAGGACAGCGCCGGCAAGGAGATCGAGTGCATCTACCCCGCAACCGGGGAGGTCGTGGCCCGGCTGCATTCGGCCACGCCCGCGATCATCGACCAGGCGCTGGCAAGCGCGCGGGAGGGGCAGAAAATCTGGGCCGCGATGACGGGGACGGAGCGGGGCCGGGTGCTGCGCCGCGCCGCCCTGATCATTGAGGAGCGAAACCGCCCGCTGTCTGAGCTGGAGACGCTTGATACCGGTAAACCCCTGTCGGAGACGCTTTATGTCGATGCCACCTCCGGCCGCGAGGCGCTGGAATTTTTCGGCGGGCTGGCCGGTAGCCTGACGGGGGAGCATATCCCGCTGGGACAGGACTGGGTCTACACGGTGCGCGAGCCGCTTGGCGTTTGCGTGGGGATCGGGGCGTGGAACTACCCCACCCAGATCGCCTGCTGGAAAGGCGCCCCGGCGCTGGCCTGCGGCAATGCGATGATTTTCAAACCGTCGGAAACCACGCCGCTTTGCGCGTTGAAAGTGGCTGAGATCCTGCATGAGGCCGGGCTGCCTGCCGGCGTTTACAACGTGGTGCAGGGCTACGGCGATGTGGGGGCGGCGCTGGTTAGTGACCCGCGCGTCGACAAGGTGTCGCTGACGGGGTCTGTGCCCACGGGCCGCAAGGTCTATGCCGCCGCCGCCGCAGGCATGAAGCACGTCACCATGGAGCTGGGCGGCAAATCCCCCATGATCATCTTTGACGACGCGGATATCGAGGACGCCGTTGGTGGCGCGATCCTGGGCAATTTCTACTCCTCCGGTCAGGTCTGTTCCAACGGGACGCGGGTCTTTGTGCAGAAGGGCATCAAGGACAAGTTCCTCAAGCGTCTTAAGGAACGGACGGAGCAGGCGGTGCTGGGCGACCCGATGGACGAGGCCACGAATTTCGGGCCGATGGTCTCCGCCGCGCAGATGAATATCGTGCTGGGCTACATCAATAAGGGCGTAGAGGAAGGCGCGAAACTGATCACCGGCGGCAAGATGGCGCAGCGCGACGGGTTCTTCATCGAGCCCACAATTTTCGCCGATGTCGCCGACGACATGACCATCGCGCGGGAGGAGATTTTCGGCCCCGTTCTGTCGGTCCTGGAGTTCGATACCGAGGAAGAGGTGATGGCCCGCGCCAATGACACCGAGTTCGGGCTGGCCGCAGGCGTCTTCACCAAGGACCTGACCCGCGCGCACCGCGTCGCTGCGGGGTTTGAGGCCGGTACCTGCTACATCAACACCTATAATCTGGCCCCTGTGGAGGCGCCGTTTGGCGGCGTGAAAGCATCCGGCGTCGGGCGAGAGAACTCGAAAGAGGCGATCAAGCACTACAGTCAGGTCAAATCCGTCTACGTCGCCATGGGCCCGGTCGAGGCGCCGTTCTGATGCCTGAAACACAGCCAGCCGCGCCGACGGCAATGGGGCTTGGCACGGTTGATCTGGTCAAATGGGTTGCGACCGTGATCCAGCTGATCGGCTATGGCCTAACTGGCCTGCAGGTCACCCCATGGAACGTCTACGCTTTCATCATCGGCATCGCTCTATGGTTTGCCGTGGGCGTGATGTGGAAAGACCGCGCCATCATGGTGGTCCATGTCGGCGCTTTCTTGTCTCTCTTATTAGGGCATCTCAACGCATGAGTACTTTGCAAGCTGATTATGTGATTATAGGCGCGGGCTCCGCCGGTTGCGCCATCGCCTACCGCCTGGCTGAGGAAGGCAAATCCGTGCTGGTGATCGAGCATGGCGGCACCGATATGGGGCCGTTCATCCAGATGCCGGGCGCGCTTAGCTACCCGATGAATATGTCGCGCTACGACTGGGGGTACCGTTCCGAGCCTGAGCCAAACCTGAATAACCGCAGGCTGGCCACGCCGCGCGGCAAGGTGCTGGGGGGATCGTCGTCGATCAACGGGATGGTCTATGTGCGCGGCCATGCAGGCGATTTTGATCATTGGGCCGAGATGGGCGCCGATGGCTGGGCCTATGCGGATGTGCTGCCCTATTACAAGCGGATGGAGAACTGGGACAGCGGCGGGCGCGGCGGTGATCCGACCTGGCGCGGCGGTGACGGCCCGCTTCATGTCTCGCGGGGCCCGGGGGACAACCCGCTGACGCAGGCCTTTATCGAGGCCGGTGTGCAGGCAGGCTACCACATGACGCCCGACTATAACGGTCAGCGGCAGGAAGGCGTGGGCCCCTTTGATGCGACCATCAAGGACGGCCGGCGCTGGTCAGCGGCCAATGCCTATATGCGCCCGGCCATGAGGCGCCAGAATTGCGATGTGGTCAACGGGTTTGCCCGCAAAGTCGTGATCGAAGACGGCCGGGCAACGGGCGTCGAGATCGAGCGTGGCGGCAAGATCGAGGTTATTCGCGCGCGCGCGGAGGTTATTATATCGGCCTCCTCCATCAACTCCCCCAAGCTGCTGATGCTGTCGGGCATCGGCCCTGCCGCGCATCTGCAGGAACATGGGATCGATGTTGTGGCCGACCGCGCGGGCGTGGGCCAGAACCTGCAGGACCATCTGGAGCTTTATATACAGATGGCCGCGTCGCAACCGGTAAGTCTTTACAAGTACTGGAACATCCCGATGAAAGGCTGGGTCGGCACGCAATGGCTGTTGGCCAAGCTGGGGCTGGGCGCGTCCAATCAATTTGAATCTGGCGGCTTCATCCGCTCCCGTCCGGGCATCCGTTATCCCGACATCCAGTTCCACTTCCTGCCCATTGCCGTGCGCTATGACGGGCAGGCGGCTGCGGAAGGGCACGGGTATCAGGCGCATGTGGGACCGATGCGCTCCAAATCGCGGGGGCAGGTGACGCTGGCCTCGGCTGACCCCAAGGACGCGCCCAAGATCGAATTCAACTACATGTCCCATTCCGATGATTGGCAGGAATTCCGCACCTGCATCCGCCTGACCCGCGAAATTTTCGGGCAGGAGGCGTTCAAGCCCTATTCCAAGCACGAAATCCAGCCCGGTACTGACGTGCAAACCGATGATCAGCTGGACGAGTTCATCCGCGAACATGCTGAAAGCGCCTACCATCCGTGTGGTACGGCGCGCATGGGCCGGGCGGATGATCCGGGCGCAGTCGTGGACCCCGAAACGCGGGTCATCGGGGTGGACGGGTTGCGGCTGGCGGACAGCTCGATTTTCCCGCGGATCACCAACGGAAACCTCAACGCGCCCTCCATCATGGTGGGGGAGAAGGCTGCTGACCATATCCTGGGCAAGCAGCCCTTGCCGCGCGATAACGGCCAGCCGTGGTTCCATCCGGATTGGGAGACCGCGCAGCGCTGATCAACTTTTTGGGAACCAAAACCCGCCGGCGCGCGATGGAAAGCATACCAAGCGGTAAAGGATTTTTCATGGCACCCAGTTCAAAAAAAGCGATCTTGTTCGGCGCCATCGGCGCTGTGGTCGAAACCTCGGAAATTCAACGTCAGGCCTTTAACAGGGCTTTTGCGGACGCTGGCTTGGCCTGGGACTGGGACGCCGCGACCTACCGCCGTTTGCTGCAAAAACCGGGCGGCGCACAGCGTATTCGGGCCTATGCCGACGCACATAAGCAAACCGTCGATGCCGAAGCGCTGCATGCGGCCAAGTCGCATCATTTCCAGCGCGCGCTTGACGAGGGGGTGCGGCTTCGTTTGGGCGTGTATGAGATCATCACAGCCGCCCGTGCCCATGGGGTGAAACTGGGTTTTGTGACCACCACCAGCACCGAGAATGTCAACGCTATTCTACTGGCGACCAACGGCTTGCTGGACCGAAGCGATTTCGACTTCGTGGGGCATACCGGTATGGTGGTCAACGGCAAGCCTGACCCGGAAATTTACAAGCTGGCCTTGGACAAGCTGGGCGTCGCCGCCTATGAGGCTGTCGCTATCGAGGACACCCCTGCATCTGCTGAAGCATCTGTGGCCGCCGGGATTGAAACGATTGGCTTCCAGGGCGCCTATGCGGCGGATAACTTCCCGAAAGAGGTCATGCGGGCTGATGACCTAACTCTGGAGCTGGTCGGGCTAAAACAACCCACCCTCAGCTTGGCAAGCTAGGTCAAGCGACCTAGAGGCCGACCTTATAGGGCAGCGTCTGGCGCAGGTTGTGGTCAACGCTGAGGCTGCTTTCAAGCGGCGGCACCGACCGCTGATGGCATCCGACCCGCTCGCAAATCCGGCAGGAAATGCCAATAGGTTCAAAGGATTGCGGCTTTGCGGGTAGCAGCCCGTCCGCATAGACCAACGCGTCGGCATGGCTGATCTCGCACCCCAAGGCGATGGCGTATCGCCGCGTTGGCGCGTTGAAGCTGCCGCCCGGCTTCAACACGTCCCGCGCGATGGAAATATACTGCATCCCGTCCGGCGTTTCGGCCAGTTGGCGCAGGAACCGCCCTGGCTGTTCGAACGCCTGATGTACATTCCACAACGGACAGGCCCCGCCGAAACGCGCAAATTGCAGCCGTGTGGCGGAGTGGCGTTTGGTGATCGTGCCGGCCTGATCCACGCGCACAAAGAAGAACGGGATGCCCGTCGCACCGGGGCGTTGCAACGTCGATAGGCGGTGCGCGATTTGCTCGATTGACGCGCCGAACTGGTCGGCGAGCCGTTCCAGATCATGGCGCGCGTCCTGCGCAGCTTGCAGGAACCGACCATAGGGCAAAAGGGCGGCTCCGGCGAAGTAGTTGGCCAGCCCGATCTTGGCGATCTGCCGGGCGGCCTCGGTTTGAAAGCGGGCCAGATCCAAAGTCGCCTCCAGCAGATCATTATGCGACAACAGCGCCACCTGATGGAGCACCTGAAACCGTTGCGTGGCCGGGCTGCTGCCACGCGACAGCGTCAGGGTTAGACTGGGATTGTCAAACCGGCGCAGATGCGTGGTGTCGACCGCGCGCACATCAAAGCCCAGATCAGGCGCGCGCAGCACATCGCCATCAACAGTAGCGGCAAACCGCTCCGCCGCGCGATCTACTGCGTCGATATAGTTGTCGCAATAATGGAAGAAATCGCGCACCTCCTCCCAGGGGGAGGGGCGGAGCGCGGCGTCCTCGCGGCCCAAAGCCTCGTCCAGCGAGGCAAGGCGTTCATGGTTCTGCCGGTAGGCGCGGTGCAGCTGCAGGAAGGCGTGCGCCAGACCGGGGGCGTTGGACGCGGTCAATTGCAGGTCCGCCAACGGCGGGGTCTGGCCGTCGAAGACCGGGTCGCTCAGCACCTCCCGCAGGTCGGTCACCATCCGCTCCGCATCGCCGGCGCGTAGCTGGGTGATGTCGAATCCAAATTCCTGCGCCATGGCCAGCACCACCCCGGTGGAGACGGGGCGATTGTTATTCTCCATCTGGTTGAGATAGGGCAGGGAAACGCCCAGCTTGCTGGCAAAGGCCTTCTGAGTGAGGCCCAGGCGGGTCCGAAGCTCCCGCAGCTTTACCCCGGCATATAGTTTTTGCGCCGCCATTTGCGATCCTGCCTGCGTCTTTGCAAATCTAGCCCTTATCAGTTTGCAAAGCGTTCCGGCAAGGGGTCAGGTCATGCCAAGACGCCGATCCCTGCGGGTCACGTAGAGGATGCTCAACAGGCACAGGACGACACTGACAAACATGATCCATTGCAACGGCAGGCTGGATTGGCTGCCTTGCAACAGCGTGCCTGCCACCGCGGCAAGACCGGCGCCACCCCCGATCATAACAGCGCCACCTACCCCGGCGGCGGTGCCAGCCAGATGTGGCCGGACCGACAGGAGGCCCGCATTTGCATTGGGCAGCACCATCCCATTGCCAAGGCCCACAAAGACGCAAAACCCCACAAAACTGTAAAGCCCGCCGAGGCCCGACAGCGTCAGCAGCAGCGACACGCCCAACCCGCTGACAAGCAGCGTCGCGCCAATCAGGATCATGCGGTTGATCCCGATACGGACGGAGAACCGCCCCGACAGCATGTTGCCGAAAAAATAACCAACGGCGGGCACCCCCAGCAGCAAGCCTACGGAGGAGGCCGGAAGGTCGTAAATCTTCGTGGCCACATAGGGTGCGCCGCCCAGAAACGCGAAAAACGCGCCTGAGGAGAAAGCAGCGCTGAGAGCGTAGCCCCAAAACCTACGAGAGGTAAAGAGTTCAGGGTATTCAGTGATTTGAGCGGCGAAGCTTAGGCCCTTACTGCGATTGGTCTCGCCCTGGTCGAAATAGCACAACAGCCAGAGCGCGGAGCCCGCCAGCAGCAGAAATGCGAATGTGGCCCGCCAGCCAAAGGCGGTCTCCAACACGCCGCCGATGCTGGGCGCGATCATCGGAACCAGCGACATGCCCATGGTGACATAGCCTATCATCGCAGCACTCTCGCGTTCGGGGACGATGTCGCGAATAATCGCCCGGCTCAGCGCCATGGTCGTGGCAACGGCGGCCTGCAGCATGCGGAACACCAAAAAGGTGACCGCATCCGTGGCCAACATGCAGCCAACAGTTGCCAACAGGAACAGCCCGATGGAGCCCAGGATCACCGCCCTGCGGCCATATTTGTCAGAGACCGGGCCAACCAGAAGCTGCACCAGCGCAGTGAAGCCCAGATAGAGCGAGACCGATAGCTGCATGACCCCGTAGCTGGTCCCGAACTCCTCGGTCATGGCGGGGAGGGAGGGGAGGAACACGCTCATCGTCATCGCCGAGACACCTGCCAACAGGACCAGCGTGACGATATGAGGCGGGGTAGTGCGGTCTAAAAAACGGACCTTGGGCGTTGAAATCATATTATGGGTGTAGCGGGTTCCCTGGGAATGTCCACGCGGCGCCGCGCACAGCAGTTGTTCAGGGGGTAGGGTGATTTGCAATTTTGCAATTTGATCGCATAGATAGCAAAGTAATTTGCAAATTTGCTTAAATGCCCTTTGGTGCGCTGCAGCATTTGGGTATAGGTCAAAAAAATTTCAACGGAGGATGCGTCATGAAGGACATTCTGGGTGAGCTTGAGCAGCGCCGTGCGGTGGCGCGGCGGGGTGGCGGGCAACGCCGGATTGACGCGCAGCACGCCAAGGGCAAGCTGACCGCGCGCGAACGGATCGAGCTGCTGCTGGATGAGGGCTCCTTTGAGGAGTTCGACATGTTCGTCGCGCATCGTTGCACCGAGTTCGGGATGGAGGCGGAACGCCCGCCCGGCGACGGGGTCATCACCGGCTGGGGGACGATCAACGGTCGCATGGTCTATGTGTTCAGCCAGGATTTCACGGTCTTCGGCGGCTCGCTGTCCGAGACGCATGCACAGAAGATTTGCAAAATTCAGGATATGGCGGTGCAGAACGGCGCGCCGATCATTGGGATCAACGATTCAGGCGGCGCACGGATCCAGGAAGGCGTGGCCTCGCTGGCTGGTTACGCGGATGTCTTCCAACGCAACATCATGGCCTCGGGCGTCGTGCCGCAGATCAGCGTGATCATGGGGCCTTGCGCGGGCGGCGCGGTGTATTCGCCCGCGATGACCGACTTTATTTTCATGGTCAAAGATACCTCTTACATGTTTGTCACCGGGCCAGACGTGGTGAAAACCGTCACCAATGAGGTGGTCACAGCGGAGGAATTGGGTGGGGCATCGACCCATACCAAGAAATCATCCGTGGCAGATGGCGCGTTTGAAAATGACGTCGAAGCGCTGGCAGAGGTGCGCCGGCTGGTAGATTTCCTGCCGCTCAACAACCGCGAAAAGCCCCCGGTGCGGCCTTTCTTTGACGATGTCGCGCGTCAAGAGGCGTCGCTTGATACCCTGATCCCCGACAACCCGAACACGCCCTATGACATGAAAGAGCTGATCAACAAGCTCGCCGATGAGGGGGATTTCTTCGAGATACAGGAAGATTTCGCCAAGAACATTCTGACCGGGTTCATTCGGCTGGAAGGGCGCAGCGTGGGCGTGGTGGCAAACCAGCCGATGGTGTTGGCGGGCTGCCTGGATATTGACAGCTCGCGCAAGGCCGCGCGCTTTGTGCGCTTCTGCGACGCTTTCGAGATCCCGATCCTGACGCTGGTTGACGTGCCGGGCTTCCTGCCGGGGACCAGCCAGGAATATGGTGGGGTGATCAAGCATGGCGCAAAACTGCTCTTCGCCTATGGGGAGGCGACAGTGCCGAAAGTGACTGTCATTACCCGCAAAGCCTATGGCGGCGCCTATGACGTGATGGCCTCCAAGCATCTGCGGGGCGATTTCAACTATGCCTGGCCCACGGCTGAGATTGCGGTGATGGGGGCCAAGGGCGCGGTAGAGATACTGTATCGCTCCGAGCTGGGCGATGCGGAGAAGATCGCGGCGCGCACGACTGAGTATGAAGACCGGTTTGCCAACCCATTCGTTGCGGCGGAGAAGGGGTTCATCGACGAGGTGATCATGCCCCACTCAACCCGCCGTCGGGTCAGCCGCGCCTTTGCGTCCTTGCGGGGCAAGCAATTGCAGAACCCTTGGAAGAAGCATGACAATATCCCGTTGTAGGGGGTTTCGTATCGCCATGCTGCCGCATGCCGACAAGGGCGAGGGGGCCAGCCCCCTCGCGCTCCCCCGGAGTATTTTTGAAGCAGTGATGAGGGGCGTTTCGGCGAATCGATGCCGAGCGATCCACCACAAATTGGGTGCCTTTTTGGGACATGTGGAGCGCTGCATATGGAATGTCGCATGAGCAAACTACGACATATGGCGTCTTTTGCCCGGCCGCGTGACCAAAATGTTGCAATCACAGCATTTAGCTATCGGCGCGATGCCGACCACTATTCATCCGTGGTTAAGACAGATAGCTTGCATCAAGGTCGCTTTTCTGTGACCCCTACATCGTGTGTTGTGAACTTTCGGGGTGACTCGGCGTTAGCAACGTATGAAACTAATAGGAGACAGACATGTCCAAGAGCATCAAAGCTATCATCGCCCTCGGCTTCGTCGCAATCGTTGCAGCATGCAGCGGCCAGCAAGAAGAAGAAGTGGTTATTGTTGACCCGGTCAGCGCCGATCCGATCAGCAGCAAGTTCTAAGACCTTTGCGGGGCGGCCGCTTTGGTGGCACGCCCCGCAAAACCTTCCCGGCTCCGTCCTCGATGTTGAGCCAGCTTCCCCTGAAAATTCGACACTGACTGCACCTGCGCCTGCGGGATGTCTGCCGTGTTGAAACACAAAGGCTTCCCCTCCCGGCTGCCTGGGACCGATTTTCAATTCACCATCCGCCGCGACAACAAAAAGGGGGCGACGCCTCTGGTGGCCCGCGAACGGTATGCAGACCGCAAACCGGCGGACCGGCGTGCCGATGAGGGGTTCATGTGGGCGCTGTGGGACTATTTCGGCGCGGCGCCGTTTGAGCGTGGCAACCTGGATGCCGGCCGCCTGGGCTGGCTGCTGGGCCGCGAGGTCATCCCGGCCGAAGACCCTTTCGACCCGGCCAGCTATGACGCCTTGTTGCGCATCGACGAGGCGCGCGCTCGGCAGGCGTTTCCGGCAGCCTTTGACGGGAGCTACGGGTGATGGTCGGCGTGAAACTGCTGCGAAGCCGGACTGTTGGGCAGGAATCAGCCCAAATTGACGCTACGGCATTTTCGGCGTTTTCCTTTGCACGGGTTTCGCGCAAGGTAGTCAGGCAGGCGGCTCGCTCCAGCACATCGGGCCGCTCGTATGTACAAAACCGTTACCCTTCCCCTCTGAAGAGGTTCGCCTATCCCGGCGAACCTCTTCTTTATTTTGGGGCCACCCCGATCGACCGCGATGCGCGGCTTTTGGCCGAGGACAAGCCCGTCGCTTGGGCTGGTTGGCGCCCAAATCAGCCCTTAGGTCGCGGGCGACCTTCACCGCCGATTTTGATGTGGTTACGTGCCTGCACCACATCAGGAGAAGCGACTTGCGAAGATTATCCATATGTATCGGCCTGCTTGGCGCCATCGCTGCACTTGGCGGCTGCGACACGGACGCGGAGCGCGGGCTTGTCGGCGCCGGGGCGGGGGCTGCGGTCTCTACTGCGACGGGCGGCGACGCTGTCACAGGCGCGATCATCGGCGGCGTTGCAGGGGTGTTCTGCGACGACGTGGGCGTCTGCAACTAGTTCAACGGCCAATCGGTCGTCCTATCAACAAAGCCAGGGGGCCCGCCGGCGCCCTGGCTTTTTCTATGCGCTGTCAGCCCCTTTGGGGCGGGCCAAAGTCTTGGGGATGTAAGCCATGTTCAATAAGATCCTGATCGCCAACCGGGGCGAGATCGCCTGCCGCGTTATCAAAACGGCCCGCAAGATGGGTATCAAGACGGTGGCGATTTATTCTGATGCGGACCGTCATGCGATGCATGTGCAGATGGCCGATGAGGCGGTGCATATCGGCCCGGCCCCGGCGAACCAGTCCTATATCGTGATCGACAAGGTCATGGCCGCCATCAAGGAAACCGGCGCCGAGGCCGTGCATCCGGGCTATGGCTTCCTGTCAGAGAACTCAAAATTCGCCGAAGCGCTGGAGGCCGCAGGCGTGGCCTTTATCGGACCGCCCGTTGGCGCGATTGAGAAGATGGGGGACAAGATCACCTCCAAAAAGATCGCGCAGGAGGCGGGCGTTTCAACCGTGCCCGGCTATATGGGGCTGATCGAGGATGCCGAGGAGGCCGTCAAGATCAGCGGGCAGATCGGCTACCCGGTGATGATCAAGGCCTCAGCAGGCGGCGGCGGCAAGGGGATGCGCATCGCCTGGAATGACGATGAAGCGCGGGAGGGGTTCCAATCCTCCAAGAACGAGGCGGCGAGCAGCTTTGGCGATGACCGCATTTTCATCGAGAAATTTGTCACCCAACCCCGCCATATCGAAATTCAGGTCCTGTCAGACGGGCAGGGCAACACGATCTATCTGGGGGAGCGTGAGTGTTCCATCCAGCGCCGCAACCAGAAGGTGATCGAGGAGGCGCCATCGCCCTTCCTTGACGGCAAGACCCGCAAGGCCATGGGCGAACAGGCCTGCGCGCTGGCCGATGCCGTGGGCTATGCCAGCGCCGGGACCGTCGAATTCATCGTGGACGGGGCCAAGAATTTCTACTTCCTCGAGATGAACACCCGCCTGCAGGTCGAACACCCGGTGACCGAGCTGATTACCGGCGTCGACCTGGTCGAACAGATGATCCGCGTGGCCCATGGCGAAAAGCTGAAGCTGAAACAAAAGGACATCAAGCTGAACGGCTGGGCCATGGAAAGCAGGCTTTATGCAGAGGACCCGTACCGCAACTTCCTGCCCTCCATTGGCCGGCTGACCCGTTACCGCCCGCCTGCAGAGATCAGCAAGAAAGACGTGGTCGTGCGCAATGACACGGGCGTCTACGAGGGCGGCGAGATCTCGATGTATTACGACCCGATGATCGCCAAGCTCTGTACCTGGGGGACGGACCGGGCCACCGCGATCGAGAATATGCGCGTAGCGCTCGATAGTTTCGAGGTCGAAGGGATCGGGCATAACCTGCCATTCTGCTCCGCCGTGATGGACCACCCGAAATTTGTCTCAGGCGACATCACGACTGCCTTTATCGAGGAGGAATATCCCGACGGCTTTGACGGTGTGCGGCTGGACAAGGAGGCGCTGGCCCGCGTGGCCTCGGCTGCGGCGGCAATGAACTGGGTGGCTGAAATCAGGCGCGCGCGCATCTCAGGCCGGATCGACAACCACAAGCGCAAAGTCGGCAAGGACTGGGTCGTCACCCTTCAGGGCGAGGAGTTTCGCGTCAAGGTGAAGGCGGACCTGGATGGCTCTACCGTCAAGCACAAGAAGGGCGGGCCGTCGCACCGGGTGACCTCCGACTGGACGCCGGGGGACCGGCTCGCGGCGCTGGAAATCAATGGGGAGCCGCTGGTGCTGAAGGTCGACAAGGCCACATCAGGCTTCCGGCTGCGCACCCGTGGCGCGGATATGCGCGTCCATGTGCGCACGCCGCGCCAGGCCGAACTGGCCGCTCTGATGCCCGAGAAACAGGCTGCCGATACGTCCAAGCTGCTGCTCTGCCCGATGCCGGGCCTGATTGTGAAGCTGGACGTCGAGGTGGGGCAAGAGGTGCAGGAGGGACAGGCGCTTTGCACCGTTGAGGCCATGAAAATGGAGAATATCCTGCGGGCGGAAAAGAAGGGCGTGATCTCAAAGATCAACGCGGCGGCGGGCGACAACCTGGCCGTGGATGACGTGATCATGGAGTTCGAATAGACGGCGATGAACCGACCAGCCTCCCTTTTCCTTGTCATCGGCAGCATCTGCGCCGCGCTTTTCTTCGGAGATCTGGCGCGCGAGGGGCTCTGGTATGGCTGGGTCGGCGGGGGCGTGTCGCTGATTGCGGGGACGGGGTTGCTTTACTACCTGATGGCCGGGTTTGCCGTGCTGTCCGTTATGGGGCGCACCTTGCTGGCCCTGCTGCCCATTGCGCTGCTGGCTGGCACGATCATCGCCACAATCCTGTCCCTGACCGACCTGTCGGCCAGCGTGCAGCGCGCCTTGATCGCGGCCACGGTTGTCGCCGCCGGTTGGGTCGTGACCTTCGTGACCCGCGAATGGCGCGCCGTCAGCGCGGAGCGGGAGCGCAGGCGCGACATTATTCAGGCGACCATCGTTGAGGTCGAGCTGATTTCCGACCATGGCCAGCTTGCTGATTGGGAGGCCTCCATCCAGGCGATCAAGGACGCGTTCTACGCCAATCGCGGCTACAGGGTATTCATCTATTACGGCCATCAATTCGGTACGTTGCGCCGGCTCGTCTCGCAGATCGAGATCCTGCAAAAGCACCAGATCAGGCCGGTGATGGATCTGTTTCAAATTCTTGACCGGCTGGAACGGATGGAGGCCCGCATTTCGGAGCCTGCCTATGCAGAGCTACCCTGGGACCGGCGCGAGGCTGGCGTTGTTCGGTTTTTGAGGTTGCAAAGCCAAGTGCCGGAACTGGCGCAGGAGGCTGTAAAGTCCCTTAAGGACGGGCCATTTTTTGGCTGGCTGCCGCGCGCGATATGACCGGGGTCGCGCAGATACCGCGCGGGTGCCGCGTCAGATCAGCGGAATCTCTTCGCCCGCAATCGGGGGGCGGGGTTTTTCTGGCCGAACTTTGGTGCCCATCGGTTATACCCTTCTACTTCCTATGCCCTAAACTAGCAGCCACGCGCGGAAAAATCAAACTTTCCACAATGCGAGGGCCAATTGGGCCATCTGCTGCCGCTGAAGTAGATATGGGGCCAGACACGTTAATTTTCAATAACGTGGCGGCTCACCCATCAGTGCGGCTGGCCGCGGCCCGCCTGTCGCGCAGCTCTTGCTGGCGCATGGGCATCTTGTCGATGGCACGGCTCAGCTCCCGCACGTCCCAGGGGAAGGGTTTGCGCAGCTTCACGTCCCCGTCCTTGCCGATCAGCACCAGCATGAACCCGCGCGGGCGCAGCTGTTCGCGCAGGTCCGACATGGCATCCGGGTCGGTATCCGTCAAAATGACGACGTCGCGCTCCGCCAGCGCTTCGGCGCGGTTCTCTAGCAGGTCAAGCTGGCGGATGAAGGCGGGGTCGCGCGGGGTGTCGGCGAAGACGACAATGGGGCGTTTCTCCCACAAAAAGTCCTGCAAATTTGATTCAACCACGTCATTGGGCGCCATGTCACCCTCCGCGATGGCGGCCTCTTGCGCGGTCCCGAAAGACCCGATGGTGGCGCCAAAAAATGTTGCGAAAACAAAGATAAGCCTGCTGTTCATACGTCCTCCGCTTGGATCATATATAGGCGGTGGGATTGCAATTTCTAAGAGGAAAAGCGCGCAAACCGGTCAAAGGGTCGCGATTAACTGGTTTCACAGAGGTTTGCGTCAGAAATCATCCGTAATTCACGCCCCAAAGGCGCCGCTTACGGAAGGATCTGAGCCCATGGAAATCTGCCTGCATCTGGGTGCGCACCGCACCGGTTCGACCTCGTTGCAGATGTTTCTCAACGGCAACCGCAAACGGTTTATGCGCGATGGCACGGCCTTCTGGGGGCCGGGTCGCACGCGGTCAGGATTTTTTGCAGGCCTTGTGCGCGACCCCACCAAGATCACACCGGCAGATGACCGGATCGGCAAGCGCTCCGTAGGTCGCATTAGACTTGCCCTTGCCCATGCCAATGAGAGTGGGACGGACCGGGTCGTCATTTCCGAAGAAAACATGCATGGCACCATGTCTCATAACTTCCGCAAGGCGCAGCTTTACAGCCAGACCCTGCCGCGGCTGCGCCGTTTTGCCCCCGCCTTTGAAGGTCAGCCTCTGCGCATCGGCATGGCCATTCGCAGCTACGAGGCCTATTGGTCCTCCGCTCTGGCCTTTCGCATCAAGCAGGGCCATGATCAGCCTGATCACGCGATGCTTGACCGCCTGACCACCCAACCCCGGCGCTGGCGCCACCTCATCGAAGACATCCGCCAGGTTTTTCCAGAGGCCGAGATCGCCGTCTGGAGCTTTGAGGCATGGGCGAGCCAGCCCGAAGAACAGACATACGCTCTGACAGGCCGCCGCGCACCGCACGGCGCACGCGGATCGGGGGAGGTGAATAACGCCTCTCTCAGCGCGGCTGAGATCGGGCAGATTATTGCAGAACGCGGCGACATGGCGACTGCCCGACCTTTGCAAGATCAGATCGGCCGGTATCAGCCCTTTGATGCCGCGCAGGTTCACAAATTACGACAGGACTACGCCAACGATATCGACTGGCTCGAAGAAGGCAGCGACGGATTGGCCACTTATTGCGCCCCGGACACGCAAAGACGTGGGGTGGCGTTGGACGCAAGAGGAAGATTCAATGACCGACAAACAACAATGGGCCACCCGCGCGGAAGCCGAACTGCGCGGACGCTCGCTGGATGAGCTGACCTGGAACAGCCCCGAAGGCATCGCGATCGAACCCGTCTACACGGCCGAGGACGTGCAGGGGCTTCATCACATGGGCTCCATGCCGGGGGAGGGGCCATTCACCCGCGGTCCGCGCTCTACGATGTATACCGGCAGACCCTGGACGATCCGCCAATATGCGGGTTTCTCGACGGCCGAGGACTCTAACGCCTTCTACCGCCGCGCGCTTGAGGCGGGTCAGCAGGGCGTCTCCGTCGCGTTCGATCTGGCCACGCATCGCGGCTATGACAGCGACCACGAACGGGTGGAGGGCGATGTCGGCAAGGCGGGCGTCGCCATCGACAGTGTAGAGGATATGAAAATCCTCTTTGACGGCATCCCCCTCGATAAAATTTCCGTTTCCATGACGATGAACGGCGCGGTGATCCCGGTGCTGGCCTCTTTCATTGTCGCGGGCGAAGAGCAGGGCCATGATCGCGCGGTCCTGTCAGGCACCATTCAGAACGACATTCTGAAGGAGTTCATGGTGCGCAACACCTATATCTACCCGCCCGAGCCCAGCATGCGGATCGTGTCGGATATCATCGAGTTCACCTCGACCGACATGCCAAAGTTCAACTCCATCTCGATTTCCGGCTATCACATGCAGGAGGCCGGCGCGAACCTGGTGCAGGAGCTGGCATTCACACTGGCCGACGGCAAGGAGTATGTGCGCGCTGCCATCGAACGCGGCATGGATGTCGACGCATTCGCGGGGCGGCTAAGCTTTTTCTTCGCCATCGGCATGAATTTCTTCATGGAGGCCGCCAAGCTGCGCGCTGCCCGATTCCTGTGGCATCGCATCATGACCGAGTTCGGCGCGCAGAAGGAAAGCTCCAAAATGCTGCGCACCCACTGCCAGACCAGCGGGGTCAGCCTGCAGGAGCAGGACCCCTACAACAACATTGTCCGCACCGCCTACGAGGCGATGAGCGCGGTGCTGGGCGGCACCCAATCGCTGCATACCAACAGCTTTGACGAGGCGATTGCCCTGCCAACCGCGTTTTCCAGTCGCATCGCTCGCAACACCCAGCTGATCCTGCAGAATGAAACCAAGGTCACCAAGGTCGTGGACCCTCTGGCAGGCAGTTACTACGTCGAAAAGCTGACCGCCGATCTGGCGGATGAAGCTTGGAAGATCATCGAAGAAATCGACGAAATGGGAGGCATGACCAAGGCCGTGGCCTCCGGCATGCCCAAGCTCAGGATCGAGGAAGCTGCGGCCCTCAGGCAAGCCCAGGTCGACCGCGGCGAAGAGGTGATCGTCGGCGTCAACAAGTTCCGTCTCGACCAGGAGGACCCGATCGACATTCTCGACGTCGACAACGTGGCCGTGCGCAAAAGCCAAATCGCGCGGCTTGAAAAAATCAAGGCAAGCCGCGACCAAAGCGCCTGCGTCGCAGCCCTTGCCGCGCTGGAAAAAGCTGCGGAACACGGCACTGGCAACCTATTGGCACTAGCGGTGGAGGCCGCGCGCGCCCGCGCCACTGTGGGGGAGATCAGCATGAGCATGGAAAAAATCTTTGGCCGCCACCGGGCGGAAGTCAAAACCCTGGCCGGCGTCTACGGTGCCGCCTATGAGGGCGATGCGGATTTCGCCGCCATTCAGAAAGATGTCGAGATCTTCGCCGAAGAAGAGGGGCGCCGCCCCCGCATGCTTGTCGTTAAAATGGGCCAGGACGGCCATGACCGCGGGGCCAAGGTTATCGCAACAGCCTTCGCGGATATCGGCTTTGACGTAGATGTGGGCCCGCTATTCCAAACGCCCGCGGAGGCGGCACAGGATGCCGTCGACAATGACGTGCATGTCGTAGGTATCTCCAGCCAGGCGGCAGGTCACAAAACACTGGCTCCAAAACTCGTAGAAGCGCTGAAAGTGGCGGATGCCGAGGATATCATCGTCATCTGCGGCGGCGTGATCCCGCAACAGGATTACGAGTTCCTCTATAGGGCAGGCGTCAAGGCCATTTTTGGTCCCGGCACGAACATTCCCGAAGCAGCCAAGGATATCCTGACCCTGATCCGAAAGACCCGCGGCTGATCGCTTCATTGCTTCAAAAATATCCGCCCCGAAGGGGACGGGCGAAAGCGCGGCTGGGCGCAACCCCCATGGCCCGCGGGGCCAAATGTCGGGCAAACCGTCCTCCAAGCCTGGTTGGGGGACGGTTTTCCTTTTGACAGCGGCTTGCGCTTGCCCGCGCGCTGCGGCACATCTGAGTAATTAAGGGGCGCATATGGCATTACCGGTTCAAGATCAGGCAAAATACTGGGGCGTCGCAGCAGTTATCTTCGGCCTCGTCCTGTGGTTTCTGGGTGACGTGCTGCTGCCCTTCATCGTCGGTGGCGCGATTGCCTATATGATGGACCCGGTCGCCGACCGGCTGGAACGGCTGAAATTCAGCCGGGTCGCCGCAACCGCGATCATATCGCTGCTGGCCGTCTTGGTGATCGTCCCGGTCTTCATTTTCGTCATCCGGGAGGTGACCGAACAATCCGCCGCGTTGCTCGAACAGGCGCCGGAATATCTCAGCAGCCTCTATAGCTATCTCTCCCAAAGGATGCCGGCGCTGCTGGATGAAAATTCCGCGCTCAGCAAAACGATCAGCGGCGTGGGGGCCACGCTGCAGGAACGCGGGACCGAGCTGGTGCGCACCGTTTTCAGCTCTGCCGTTGGGGTCATCAACGCCGCCGTGTTCGTGGTCGTGGTGCCCGTCGTGGCCTTCTATCTGCTGTTGGACTGGGACAATATGGTCGCCCGCATCGACGGGCTTTTGCCGCGTGACCATCAACAAACCCTGCGCCGGCTGGCGCGCGAGATCGACAATACACTTGCCAGCTTTGTCCGTGGCCAGCTGACCGTTTGCGCGATTCTCGGGACCTTCTATGCCGTAGCGCTGATGATCGTGGGCCTTCAATTCGGCCTCGTTGTCGGGGTGATCGCGGGGCTGATCACCTTTATTCCCTATGTCGGCGCTCTTGTCGGCGGCGCACTGGCGATTGGTCTGGCGCTCTTCCAGTTCTGGGCAGAGCCGCAATGGATCGTCGTCGTCGCGGTCATCTTTGCAGTCGGTCAATTTCTGGAAGGCAACATTCTGACCCCCAAACTTGTGGGCAGCAGTGTCGGGCTGCACCCGGTCTGGCTGCTTTTCGCCCTATCGGCATTCGGCACGCTGTTCGGGTTTGTCGGCATGCTTGTGGCCGTGCCGGTGGCCGCTATTCTGGGTGTGCTGACCCGTTTCGGGTTACAGCAATACCAAGGCAGCCGGCTTTATCGCGGGGCGGGCCGGGATAGCTGACATGGGTAAACAACTGGCTTTCCCGCTCAACACCAAAGTGGCGTTGGGGCGAGATGATTTCTTTGTCTCCGCCGCCAACGAGCTTGCGGTTGCGACGCTTGAGGACAACGCCGCCTGGCCCGACGGCAAGCTTATCTTGATGGGGCCAGCGGCCTCCGGCAAGACGCATCTGGCCCATGTCTGGGCGGGGGAGGTCGGCGCGCAAATCATTTCAGCCCATGGGCTTGCCGCCTGCGACATCCCCCAATCGGCTGCCGGACCTTTGGTGGTCGAAGATATCGACACGCTTGAGGCGCGGGACGAAACCGCCCTGTTTCACCTCCACAATCTGATGCTGGCCGAGGGGCACGCGCTGTTGATGACCAGCGTGACCGCACCCACGGCCCTGAAAATAAAACTGCCCGATCTCGCCAGCCGTGTGCAGGGCACCAGCCTCGTTCGGCTGGAGGCCCCTGATGATGCACTGCTGGCGGTGGTGTTGATGAAAATGTTTGCCGACCGGCAGATCAACGTGCCCGCAGGCCTGCTGGATTACGTTTTGCCCCGGATCGAGCGCAGCTTTGCCGCCGCGCGCAGTTTTGTGGACGAGCTGGACGCCCGCGCCTTGCAGGAGGGGCGCGCGATTGGCAAAAAGCTCGCAGGTGACATTCTCAAACGTGGCACCACCTGAGCAACAGTGGACAGACCCCTGAAAAATTTGGCATAAGTCAGTGTGACATTACATTCCGGCATTACGTCTCCGGCCATGATCGAGACCGATTTCCTGAACGCGGGTTTTGCCGCGCCCACACCCGTGCCGGGCTTCGATCTCGCTGGCCCGGACCGGTTTTTCAACCGCGAGCTCAGCTGGCTGGCGTTCAACTGGCGGGTGCTGGAAGAGGCCTCGAACCCGAAAGTACCGCTGTTGGAACGCGTGCGCTTTCTGGCGATCTCGGCTAACAACCTTGACGAATTCTATTCCGTTCGCGTCGCGGGCCTGAGGGAACTGGCAATGGCCGGCAACACGACCCCCTCGGCCGATGGTCGCAGCCCGGCGGAGCAGCTGATCTCCATCGACGAGGTCGCGCGCGCCCTGATGGAGCGGCAGGATGACGTTCTGGGTGATTTACGGCTGGCCATGCATTCGTCGGGCGTATCGGTGCTTTCGGGCGAGAACCTGACAGATAGCGACGCCGCATTCTTGGAGAGCTATTTCATCTCCAACATCTTCCCAGTCCTCTCACCGCTCGCGATCGACCCCGCGCACCCGTTCCCCTTCATCCCCGATACCGGCCTGTCTCTTGCCCTGCAGCTAAGCCGCAAATCGGACGGTCGCAGCCTGCAGGCCCTGCTGCCGATCCCCAAGCAGATCGAGCGCTTCGTCAGCCTGCCGACCGTTAATGGCCAGGTTCGGGTTATCGCCATGGAAGAGCTGTTGATCGAGCGGATCGGCGATATTTTTCCGGGCTATCAGGCGGACGGTCATTGCACCTTCCGCGTTTTGCGCGACAGCGATCTGGAGCTTGAGGAAGAGGCCGAGGACCTGGTTCGAGAGTTTGAGACCGCCCTGAAACGCCGCCGCCGGGGCGAGGTTGTGCGCCTGACGCTCAGCAAGGGCGCCCCCGCCAAGCTGCGCAAATTGATCATGGGCGCGCTAGAGGTGACCGAGGCCGACGTGATCGAGGTTGACGGCATGCTGGGTCTCTCTGACATTTCGCAGCTGGTCGATATGGGTGGGCCGGAACTGCTGTGGCCGCATTTCACGCCGCGCGTGCCGGAACGGGTGCAGGACCATGACGGCGACATGTTCGCCGCGATCCGGCAGAAGGACATGCTGCTGCATCACCCGTACGAGACATTCGACATGGTGATCCGCTTTCTGGCGCAGGCCGCGCGGGACCCGGATGTAGTGGCGATCAAGCAGACGCTATATCGCACCTCAAACGAAAGCCCGATTGTCGCAGCACTTTGCGAAGCGGCGGAGAACGGCAAATCAGTCACCGCATTGGTTGAATTGAAGGCGCGCTTTGACGAGGCCGCCAATATCCGGCAATCGCGCAAGCTGGAACGCTCCGGTGCGCATGTGGTTTACGGCTTCATCAACTACAAAACCCACGCCAAGATCAGCGCGATTGTCCGGCGGGAGGGGGACAAGCTGGTCACCTATACCCATTTTGGTACTGGCAATTACCATCCCATCACGGCGAAATTCTACACCGATCTCAGCCTGTTCACCTGTGACGCCGCTTTGGGGCGGGATGCCACGCGGGTCTTCAACTACGTCGGCGGCTACGCGCAACCTGACAGCCTAGAAAACCTGGCCATCGCGCCGCTGACGCTGAAATCGACGTTGATCGACAATATCCGGGCGGAGATCGCTTTTGCCCAAGACGGCAAACCGGCGGAGATCTGGGCCAAGATGAACTCCCTCATCGAGCCGGATGTGATCGACGCGCTGTACGAGGCAAGCCAGGCAGGCGTCAAGATCAGCCTGGTGGTGCGCGGCATTTGCGGGCTGCGTCCCGGCGTGGAGGGGATGAGCGAGAACATTCGCGTCAAATCGATCGTGGGCCGTTTTCTGGAGCATTCGCGGATCGTGTGTTTCGGCAATGGCCGCGGGCTGCCGTCGAAAAAGGCCAAGGTCTACATGTCGTCGGCGGATTGGATGGGGCGTAACCTGAACCGCCGCGTTGAAACGCTGGTGGAGATCACCAACAAGACCGTGCACGCCCAGGTGATGAGCCAGATCATGGCGGCCAACCTGGCGGATACGGCGCAAAGTTGGGTGCTGCTGCCAGACGGCTCCTACGCGCGGCAGGAATTTGACGATGACGCCCCCGTCTTTCACTGCCACCGATTTTTTATGGAGAACCCTTCGCTGTCAGGGCGCGGATCAGCGGGCGCGGGTGACGTGCCGGAACTGACGCATAGCAAGGATTGATTGACGCGCGCCGTGCGATAAGTGCAGGGTCACGGGCAATATAAGATCGGGGGATCTGCGCATTGGCGATGGACGGCACGCATTCTGACGGCGGGGGCGACGAATTTGGCCCTTTTGGCCGACCGCTTTTTGACGATCCCAAAGCCAAAGCGCTTAGCCGGGTTGGCACAATCGACGTAGGCTCAAACTCGGTCCGGCTGGTGGTTTTTGACGGCG
Source organism: uncultured Litoreibacter sp. (assembly GCA_938030665.1). Classification (GTDB taxonomy): domain Bacteria; phylum Pseudomonadota; class Alphaproteobacteria; order Rhodobacterales; family Rhodobacteraceae; genus Litoreibacter. The sequence continues at coordinate 22,251 of CALHHY010000070.1, forward strand.
CGGCGCGCTCGCCCGCTTATTTCTACAACGAGAAAATCATGGCCGGTCTGGGAGCGGATATGCGCGAAACCGGCCGCCTGTCGGTCGAGGGCCGCGCGCGGGCCATGTCAGCGCTGCACCGTTTCGCGCTTTTGTGCAAGGGCATGAATGTCAGCCCCATGACCGCCGTGGCAACCGCCGCCGTGCGCGACGCGGAAGACGGGCCGGATTTCTGCGAACAGGTCGCGCGGGAGACGGGGATCAAGCTATGGGTCGCCTCCGGCCAGGAAGAGGCGCGGTTATCGGCGCAAGGCGTCTTCCTGGGCTGGCCAGAAGCGCGCGGGCTGATGTGCGATATCGGCGGCTCCTCGATGGAGCTGGCGGAGATCGGCGACGGCGTCGTGGGGCGGCGCGTGACCTCGGAGCTTGGGCCGCTGAAGCTGAAGGGGATGAAGGGCGGCTATGACGCGCGCAAGAAGGTCATCGACCAGACGATGGACGGGCTGCGGGGCGAGATGGCCGAGAAATACAAGGTCATCTACCTTGTCGGCGGTTCCTGGCGGGCGCTGGCACGGCTGGACATGGAGCGGCGCGGTTACCCGCTGAAAGTGCTGCATGAATACCGGATGACCTCTGGTTCTGTTCTGAAAACGGTGAAATGGATGCGTGGCAAATCCATTGACGAGCTACGCGCAATCACCGGCAATTCCGAGGCGCGGATGCGGCTGGTCCCGATTGCGGCTCAGGTGCTGAAATCGCTGATCCAGCGGTTCAAGCCCGACAGTCTGGCCGTATCAAGCTACGGCATCCGCGAGGGGCTGCTATACGAGCAGATGCCGTTCGAGCTGAAACGCCGTGACCCGCTGATCGAGGCCTGCCGCTGGGACGAGGCGAAACATGCGCGTATTCCGGGGTTCGGGCGGCAGCTGCACAAATTTATCGAGCCGATTTTCGGCAAGACCGGACTGGAACGCACGAGGCTGATCCGCGCGGCCTGCCTGTTGCATGATGTCAGCTGGCGCGCTCATCCCGACTACCGGGCGGAGGTTTGTTTTGACAATGCGACCCGCGCCAATCTTGGCGGGTTGGACCATCCGGGCCGCATCTTTCTGGGCGTGGCGCTGCTGCACCGCTACAAAAACTCGCGTGACGGGACTAGGTTTGCGGAGCTGTTCGACCTGCTGCCCGAGAAAGATTTGCAAGCCGCCGAGGTGTTAGGCAAGGCGATGCGGTTTGGCGCCATGTTCTCTGTTGAGCGGCCGGAGCTGATGGGAGAGCTGGGGTTCAAGCCCAAGAAACGCATCTTAACCCTGAAGCTACACCCAGAAACCAAGGGGCTGTTTGGCGAGGTGGCGGAGGCGCGGTTGAACGCGCTTGCCAGCGCGATGGAGGCCAGCGTCAGCGTGACCTGATCGTGCGGCTCGCGCCGCGCATGATGATTTACGCTCTTTTGGGGGATGCCCCCCAAGCCGCGTGGGCCATACCCCCAGAAAACTGCGCTAGCTGCGCTGCGTGCCGTTGCGCTTCATCACGTAATCAACGAGATGCGGCACGTAATCCTCTGGGCCGTCGCCATTTGCCGCATGTGCCAGCGCGAAGCTGTTTTTCACCGCGTTGCCAATGGGGTTGGCCAGGGCCACGCTATCGGCCATGGCTTCCAGGTAGCGCATGTCTTTCAGCGCATTGGTTAGCGTAAACTTATGCGCCTCCCGGTTCCCTTCGACCGCGTAGCCCATGAAAGTCTGGTAGAAGCCGCAATCCATGCGTGACCCGCGGATAACGCTGTCAAACTGCTGGGTCGTGATGCCGACTTTCTGGGACAGGGTGAGCGCTTCTGAGTACATGGCGGCATAACCCATGGCGAGGAAGTTGTTGAGCAGCTTCATCTTATGCCCCGCGCCTGACGGACCCATATGCACGATGGGACCGGCCCAGGAGGCGATGACGGGTTTGACCCGCTCAAAAACCTCAGCCGAGGCGCCGACCATGGTGGCAAGCTCGCCTGCTGCGGCTTGAACGGGCGTGCCGCCCAAGGGCGCATCGGCCATGTGTTGGCCTGCGGCTTCGAGCTTTGCAGCCAGCGCCATGGTGGAGGCCGGATCGGAGGTTGAGCAATCGACCACCACCGTGCCGGGGGCCATGGCGGGCAGCATTTCGGTCACGATGGCCTCCACCTGCGGGGAGCCGGGGGCGCAGATATGGATGATGCTTGAGGCCTTGGCGACCGCGGGGAGGCTTGCCGCCTCCTGTGCGCCATCCGCGATCAACGCGTCTATGGGCGCACGGTTGCGGTGCGCGATGACCGTGAGCGGATAGCCCGCTTTCAGGATGTTGCGCGCCATGCCTTCGCCCATCAGGCCGGTACCGACGAAGCCGATCTTTTCGCTGCTCATTGTGGTCTTTCCCCTATTGGTGCGTTGCGCTGAGTTTGGCGGCGCTGGCGGGGCGTGGCAAGCTGGTCTAGGCTGCCGCGACCGATAAAGAGGAGAGCCCCCATGACCGCATTCGCCACCTACCCGAGCTTGCAGGGCAAATCCGTGCTGGTGACCGGCGGGGCTGGCGGGATCGGGGCGTTGACGGTGGACGCCTTCGCGGCCCAAGGCGCACGCGTGGCATTTCTGGACCGTGATGCTGCCGCCAGCGAGGCGGTCGCCAACAGCACGGGCGCGGCGTTTGAGCTATGCGATCTGCGCGACATTGAGGCGATGCAGGCGGCAATTGGCGGCTTGTCCAAGGGGGCGGGCGGGTTTGATGTGCTGGTCAACAACGCCGCGCGTGACGACCGGCATGACTGGACGGAGGTGACGCCCGATTACTGGGATGAACGGATGCAGACCAACCTGCGGCATATGTTTTTTGCCATTCAGGCCGTGGCACCGGGGATGATCGCGAAAGGGGGGGGCTCCATCATCAATCTGGGCAGCAATTCATGGTGGGAGGCGGGCGGCGGCTTTCCAGCCTATACCACCGCGAAAGCTGCTGTCCACGGGTTAACGCGCACCATGGCGCGCGATCTGGGCGGGCAACGTATCCGGGTCAACACGGTCGTGCCCGGCTGGATAATGACCGAGCGCCAGAAGGAGCTGTGGGCCACGCCGGAGGCGCTGGATAAACACCGCGACCGGCAATGCCTGCCCGATCTAATCGATCCGGTTTATGTGGCGCGGATGGTGCTGTTTCTGGCCTCCGATGACGCGGCCATGTGCACGGCGTGCAATTATATGGTGGAGGCGGGCTCGATCTGAGCCCGGGGTGTCGGCGCGGCTGCGCCGCCCCGATCCGCTGGAGAGGCGCTGCCTCTCCAGATCTCTCCGGAATATTTTTGAAGCAATGATAAGGGGGGGGTGGACGATTGCGCGCCTGTTCCTGATGGCGTAACCCCTTGCGTAGATTTTCGATATGAGAGGCTGAGCCCATGCGCCTGACCCGCTATTTCCTGCCCGTTCTGAAAGAGACGCCTGCCGAGGCGCAGATTGTCTCCCACCGGCTGATGCTGCGTGCGGGGATGATCAAGCAATCCTCTGCCGGCATCTATTCCTGGCTACCCTTGGGTTACAAGGTGCTGAAGAATATCGAAACCATCGTCCATGAGGAGCAGCAGCGCGCGGGCCATATCCCCCTGCTGATGCCCACGTTGCAATCGGCCGATCTGTGGCGTGAAAGCGGGCGCTACGATGACTACGGCGAAGAAATGCTACGCATCACCGACCGGCATGGGCGCGACATGCTATATGGCCCCACCAACGAAGAGCTGGTGACGGATATCTTCCGCTCCCACGTGGCGTCCTACAAGGACCTGCCGCTGACGCTGTATCATATCCAGTGGAAGTTCCGCGACGAGCGCCGGCCCCGGTTCGGGGTCATGCGGGGCCGCGAGTTCTATATGAAGGATGGCTACAATTTTGACCTGACCAAGGAAGATGCGCTGCACGCCTATAACCGCCATCTGGTCAGCTACCTGCGCACCTATGAGCGGATGGGGCTGCAGGCGATACCGATGCGCGCCGATGGCGGACCCATTGGCGGCGACTACACGCATGAGTTTTTGGTGCTGGCGGAGACCGGCGAGTCAGAAGTTTTCTATGACAGCGCTGTGACCGATCTGAGCTTTGGCGACCGCGCGATTGACTATGATGACGTGGCGCAATGCCAAGGCGTGTTGCAGGAGTTTACCACCAAATACGCCCGCACTGACGAGACCCATGACGAGGCCCTGTTCAACGAAGTGCCGGAGGATCGCCGCCGTGTCGCACGGGGCATCGAGGTGGGCCAGATCTTCTATTTCGGCACCAAATATTCGGACGCCATGGGCGCCACGGTGCAAGGCCCCGACGGCAAACCCACCCCGGTGCATATGGGCAGCCACGGGATTGGCGTGTCGCGGCTGATGGGCGCGATCATCGAGGCCAGCCATGACGACAAGGGCATCATCTGGCCTGAGGGGGTGACGCCGTTCCATGCAGGGATTGTCAACCTGAAACAGGGCGACGCGGAAGCCGACGCGGCCTGCGACAACCTTTACGCGCAGCTGACCGCCATGGGGTTGGAGCCACTTTATGACGACCGCAACGAGCGGGCAGGCGGCAAGTTCGCTACGATGGACCTGATCGGGCTACCCTGGAGGATCACCGTAGGGCCGCGGGGCCTTAAGAACGGCGTGGTAGAGCTGACCTCTCGCAAGACCGGCGAGAGCGAGGAACTGGCCCCTGACGCGGCGCTGGCCAAGATAGCGGCGATCTACGGAAAAACATGAGGTCGGTTCTGTGCTTCGGTGACAGCCTGACATGGGGATCCCGCCCTGATGGGGGCGGGCGGCATGCGTTCGGGGACCGGTGGCCCAATGTGCTGGCGGCGGGGCTGGATGGCGTTGAGGTGATCGCCGACGGGCTGCGCGGGCGGACGACGGCCATGGATCAGCATGCCTCGCCCGGCAATATGAACGGGGCGGCACTGTTGCCGTCGGCGGTCCATGCGCATGTGCCTCTAGACCTTGTGATCATCGCGCTTGGCGCAAATGACATCTACTGGGGCTATTCGCTGCAACGGGCGTTGCGCGGGCTGGAGCATCTGGTCGAGATCGTGCGCACCCATCCCATGCGGATGCCGGACGCGCCGCGGCCGCAGGTTTTGCTGGTGCTGCCGCAGCCCTTGGTGGCCTGTGATGATCCGCTGGTAACCGAGGCGCAAATCACGCGCTCGCATGACTTTGTCACTCTTGCGAAGGCGCGGGCAGATCACATCGGGGTGCGGTGGTTCGACAGCGGGTCGGTCGCGCAAAGTTCACCGCAGGATGGTATTCATCTTGATGCGGCAAACACCCGTGCCCTCGGGCGTGCGCTCACCGATATTGTGAAAGAGATGCTGGACTGATTCTTGGGATGAAAGCTATTGTTTCTATTTTCAGAACAATGAGATATTCGGCCCCATATTTATGCCGAAGTAGAAATAATCTTTTCAGGCTTGGGCGCTCATCTAGCAACAGTGATGCCTCGTTTGTAGTGGTGGCAGTAGGCTTTTCCAAAAGCCTCTGATTTGAAATAAATTCTTTTATAACATAATTCTAAGCGCCTCCTTTGGCCAAAAAAGCCAGACACGAAAGCGCCGTTCTGCATCGACAACAATCTGTTTCCCCCTCTAATCATGGCAAAAGATTGCGCATTTTGGGGCGCTAGGCATAATCTCGCTCAAGGCGGGGACGTATAAGGTGCTGTGTTATGAGTTTTATTGAAAAAGAGGGTTTCGACGCCCTGTCGACCGATGATGAGTTCCGCTTTGACGACCTGATTGGTGGGGCTGGCGGACAGGCCAAATTGCCTGATACGCAAGCGAGACCTGAGGAAACCGCCGTCCGCCGTGTGATCGTTTCCGACTTGCCTGCAGATGGCATCATTACATTGGGCGCCGCGCAGGACTCTGATGCCGAAAGCGCAGTTGAAATTGCCGTGCCCTTCTTTAAATCGCGCCGCAACAAAACGACGCCGGCCTTGGCAATGCGCGAGCGTCGCGCCTTGGCGGTGGCGCAGGTTCAAGCACAGCGCCGCGACTGCGACGGCGGTCAAAGACCCGACAGGATTATCCGAACGAGTTGAGTAACGAGTCTGCGCGCCTGTGTGCTGGGCGGGCCTGGGGAGTGGTGGGGACGGGGTCCGGCGTGTAAGTTGCCGGACCCCATCTTTTTGTCACAGATGCGCGCATTCTGGCACGGGGGTCAGCACCGTGCCGTCTTTCTTCCATTGCAGCAGATTGTCGACGGTCAGCTTGCCCATGGCAGCCCGCGTCTCATGCGTGGCAGAGCCGACATGGGGCAGCAGCACGACATTCTCCATCTCTTTCAGCGCATTTGGGATCTGCGGTTCCTTTTCGAAGACATCTAGTCCCGCCTTGCCCAGCTTGCCCGATTGCAAGGCCTCGATCAGCGCGGCCTCGTCAATGACCGATCCGCGGGCCACGTTGATCACCATCCCGTCGGGGCCAAGCGCCTCCAACACGGGGGCGTTCACGATCTTCTCGGTAGAGGGGCCACCGGGCGTGATGCAGATCAGCACATCGCTGCGCGCGGCCATCTCCGTCAGATCCGCGCAGTATTCGTAGGGCAGTTCCTTTTTAGTCCGGGTGTGGTACAGGATCGTCGGGTTGAAAATCTGCAGCCGCTCCGCGATCTCTTGCCCGATCCGGCCCATGCCCAGAATGCCGATCACCCGGTTATCGGGCGAGTGCGACAGGGGCGCGTTGCCCTTGGTCTGCCACGCCCCGGACCGCGCATGGTGCTCATCCGCGCGGAAATTGCGATAGAGCGTCAGAAGCAGCATCAGCGTGGTGTTGGCGACCTCCGCATTCAGAACCCCCGGCGTGTGGGACACCTTGACGCCCCGCGCGACGCAGGCATCGGTGTCAATCGCGTCATAGCCGACCCCATAGGCGGAGGCGACTTTGAGGTTCGGGCAGCCGTCCAGCACCTTCGCAGGCACACCGTCATGGCCATTCGTGGCCACCGCGTCGATCTTGCTGCCATGCTCCGCCGCCCAGGCGTCGAAATCGGCGATGTCCTTCATGAAATGCAGCGTGAATTCGGCCTCAAGCCGGGCGTGCATGGTGTCGGTGATGCCGCCGATTACCAGCAGATCAGGCATCTTGGCCCACTTTCTGGCGCTGCACACCGAGGCCCGCGATCTTCAGCTCCATCACGTCGCCTTCGCGCAGGAAGACTGGGTTGGGCTTCATGCCCGCACCGACGCCGGGGGGCGTCCCGGTCGAAATCACGTCGCC
>CALHHY010000071.1 GCA_938030665.1 uncultured Litoreibacter sp.
ACCAACCCGCCGCCCATGTGCTGGATCAGATTGAGGGGATACGGGCGAAATATGCAGAAGAAGATGCTGCCGAAGTACTAGGCGATGAGACCGCCATGATCGATGTGTTTCGCGCCACGTTGTTCGATTTCACCTATGACCATGCAGAGGGCGTAATGCGGGCAATTCCATTGTCTCAGGACTGGAAACACCTTGAAGACCCCGCGCTTCTTGCAGCCTTTCAGGCTGATGCTGATGAACTGAAAGATGACCTTAACCTGTTTTGCAAAGCACTTGCTGCAGAGGGAACAGCAATGCAGGGTGCCGGAATTGTACGGACTTATGTAAATGCAATTCTCTCCGAATTGGCCCGCGCCGATGAGGTGAGGCGCCTTCGCGTTGGCAAACTCATGCAATATGGTCGCCTCATCGAAGAAGCTCGGCTCAACGAGGATACCAAACGCGAATTTGGTTTGTTGGCCCCGGCACTGGAAAGTAACGGGCAAGCTGTCCTTGACCTGATGAGGAACCACTTTGCCCGCACCCTAAGTCGGTTCGCTGATTTGCGAGAGATCGGAATTGAGGAAGATGCCACCCATTGGGAAGTTCTTCAGGGGATACGCGATCTCGTGCGGCTCATCCGGGTAGATGATAATCCCCAGCGCGCGCCATTGGCAAAGGAAGATGCGGCTGTCCTTGAAGATATTGCTGACTCTATCGAGCGACAAATGCGCGCAATGGATGGGTCGACGACCGATGACTTATCAAACAGTATAACGCGGGAGGTAAATTTTGGGCTTGCCAAACTCGGAGCGACAATCGCGATCTTCAATGAACGCACCGTTGGTCTGGAAGCGAAGGCAGGGGGCGCCGCAGACATTTCTATCAAATGGCAAAAGCGCGGACTCGGCCTGTTGGCCATCGTCGACGGGCTGAAAAGGGCGTTTCAATAGGGGCAACGCTGCCGAACGGTTGAGGCGCGCCGCTTTGTAGGTTGCGCGCCTCTGGAACTCCCCCGCGAGTTTCGGCATAGCGATCAGTGATGACAGATTTGACATTTTCATACACGCCTCGCGGCACCCTGACCCCTGACCGCCCCTTGGCGGACCTGACCTGGCTGCGGGTGGGCGGGCCGGCGAAGGCGCTGTTTCAACCCACCGACGTGGAAGACTTGACGGGCTTCCTCAAAGCCTACGATGGCGTGGTTTTCGCTATGGGCGTCGGCTCCAACCTGATTGTTCGCGACGGGGGGCTGGACGCGGTGGTGATCCGGCTGGGGCGGGGGTTCAATGGCTTCTCCGCGCAAGGCACGCGGGTGACCTGCGGGCCTGCGTTGCTTGACGCGCATGCCGCGCGCAAGGCGGCGGATGCGGGGCTCGACCTGACCTTCCTGCGCACCATTCCGGGCGCCATTGGCGGGGCCGTCGCGATGAACGCGGGTTGCTATGGGCGGTACATGGCCGATGTCCTTGTCGAGGCGCGGGTCGTGCTGCGCACCGGCGAGGTGGTGACGCTGGACCGCGACGCGCTGCACTTTGGCTACCGCCAATCCGCGCTGCCTGAGCAATCCACGATCATCGAGGTCGTGATGGAGGCCCCCGAAGGCGACCCCGACGCATTGCATGCGAAGATGGCCGAACAGCTGGCCAAACGCGACGCAACCCAACCCACAAAGGACCGCACGGCGGGCTCGACCTTCCGCAACCCGGCCGGTTATTCCTCCACCGGGGCGGCTGACGATACTCATGAGCTAAAAGCCTGGAAGGTCATTGACGACGCCGGATTGCGCGGCGCGACACTTGGCGGCGCACAGATGAGCGAGAAACACCCTAACTTTCTGATCAACACCGGCACCGCGACGGCGGCTGATCTGGAAGATTTGGGCGAGCTGGTGCGGAAAAAGGTTTTCGAGCACAGCGGAATAGAGTTACACTGGGAAGTGCACCGCGTGGGCGACAGGCTTCCCGAGGTGCCAACCTAAAACATGTAGCGGCCACAAGGCGGCACATCCGAAAAAGGCCCAGCCAATAAGGGCCGGAAAATAACATGAGGCGGTGATGTCGAGCAGGGCATTTCGCAAGGTGGCGGTACTGATGGGCGGCCCCTCCGCAGAGCGGGAGGTGTCGCTGTCAAGCGGGCGTGCATGCGCCGCGGCACTGCGCGATGAAGGATATGAGGTGGTTGAGGTGGACGCGGGTCCGGACCTCTGCCAACAGCTGTCCGCGATCTCCCCCGATTGCTGTTTCAACGCGCTCCATGGCAGATGGGGGGAGGATGGCTGCGTGCAAGGGATGCTCGAATGGCTCAGGATCCCCTACACCCATTCCGGCGTGCTGGCCTCGGCCCTGGCCATGGACAAAGAGCGCACGAAGGAGGTCTACCGCCGCAACAACCTTCCCGTCGCAGACAGCCTGCTGGCCGAAAAATCCGCTGTGATGGCCGCGCATGTGATGGCCGCGCCCTATGTGGTGAAGCCCTATAACGAAGGATCATCCGTCGGCGTATACCTGGTCAGCGACGGCGCCAACAGCCCGCCGCAGCTGGCGCCTGACATGCCCGAGACGGTGATGGTCGAAGCTTTCGTGCCGGGACGCGAGTTGACCGTGTCGGTGCTGGACGGGCGTGCCTTGGAGGTTACCGATATCTTAACGGACGGTTGGTACGACTATGAGGCGAAATACGCCGAAGGAGGGTCGCGCCACGTGGTCCCCGCCCAAATCCCCGCCGACATCCGCGCGCTGTGCTGCGACTACGCGGTCACGGCCCATGCAGCCCTTGGCTGCCGCGGCGTCACCCGTACCGATTTTCGTTGGGATGACAGCAAGGGGGCAGGCGGGCTGATCCTGCTGGAGACCAACACCCAGCCGGGCATGACCGGCACCTCGCTGACGCCGGAACAGGCCTCGCATGCGGGCATGTCCATGGGCGCCCTTTGCGCGTGGATTGTGGAGGACGCATCATGCGGGCGCTGAGGTGGAAAACGAAAACGCGGCATGACCCCGCACCCAGCAAATGGGCCTACCGGATGGAGCGGCTTTGGCTACGCCCTGGCTTCCGTCGGCTGGTGCGCATCTTCCTGCCCATGGCGCTCGCCTGCGGGGTGGGGCTGGTCTATTTCGGCGATGCTGCGCGCCAGCAAGCGATTGCCGACTGGATGGCGGAGGCGCGTGCCTCCATCGAGACACGGCCGGAATTCATGGTGAAGGCCATGGCGGTCGACGGTGCGTCAGACGTGCTGGCGGGCCATATCCGCGAGGTGATCCCCGTTGATCTGCCGATCTCCAGCTTTGATCTGGATCTTGAGATGATGCGCGAACAGGTCGAGACGCTGGATGCCGTCCGCCGCGCTGATCTGCGGGTGAAGGCGGGCGGGCTGCTGCAGGTGAATGTCGAAGAACGGGTGCCTGCCATCATCTGGCGCGGACCTGACGGGTTGGAATTACTCGATAACGAGGGGCACAGGGTCGCCGGGATGGCGTCCCGACAGGAACGGGTCGATTTGCCTATCATCGCGGGCGAGGGCGCAAATGTCGCCGTCTCTGAGGCCTTGGCGCTGCTCGGCGCGGCGGAGCCTATCCGCGACCGGCTGCTGGGACTGGTACGGATCAGCGAGCTGCGTTGGGACCTGGTGATGGATCGCGGGCAACGGATCATGTTGCCGCAACATGGTGCCAGCGCCGCGTTGGACCGGGTGATCGCGCTGAACGAGGCGCAGGACCTACTTAAACGCGACGTTTCGCGCGTCGATATCAGAAACGGGGCGCGCCCCATCCTGCGGCTGACCGAAGGCGCGCTGGAAGACATGCGTGCACTCAAAGGCATTGAGATCAAAGGGAACACCGAAGAATGACCGATCTTTACCAAACCCAACGGGCCATGCGGAACAAGCGGCAGGCCGCGATTGATCAGGGCGTCGTGGCCGTTCTTGATGTGGGCTCTGCCAAAATTGCCTGCTTCATCCTGCGCTTTGACGGGCCTGAGCAGTTCAAGGACGCGGAAGGCATCGGCACCATGGCCGGGCAATCGGCATTTCGGGTGATTGGGGCGGCCACAACGCGGTCGCGCGGGGTGCGTTTCGGCGAGATCGAGACCATGCACGAGACGGAGCGCGCCATTCGCACCGCCGTGCAGGCCGCCCAGAAGATGGCCAATGTGCGGGTGGATCATGTGATCGCCTGTTTCGCCGGGGCCAAGCCGCGCAGCTACGGGCTGGCTGGCACCGTGACCCTGCATGACGGCCACGTGACCGAGAACTGTGTCGCCCGCGCGCTGGCCAGCTGCGACCTGCCCGATTATGGCAACCAGCGCGAGATCCTGCATGCGCAGCCGGTGAACTTTGCCGTCGATCACCGCTCCGGCCTGGGCGATCCACGGGGGCAGGCTGGCAACGCCTTGTCGACCGATCTGCATATGCTGACCGTTGACCGCACCCCCATTGAGAACCTGCTTTACTGCATCAAGCGCTGCGATCTGGACGTCGCGGGCATCGCGTCATCGGCCTATGCGGCTGGCATCTCCTCGCTTGTTGAGGACGAGCAGGAACTGGGGGCCGCATGCATCGACTTTGGCGGCGGCTCTACGGGCATTTCGATCTTCATCAAGAAGCACATGATCTATGCCGACACGGTGCGGATGGGGGGAGATCACGTCACCTCTGACATATCGCAAGGCCTGCAAGTGCCGATGCCGACTGCCGAGCGGATCAAGACCTTCTATGGCGGCGTCGTGGCCACGGGCGTCGATGACCGGGAAATGATTGATCTAAGCTCGGACACGGGCGATTGGGAGCATGATCGCAGGACCGTCTCCCGCGCGGAGGTGATCGGCGTGATGCGCCCCCGGATGGAGGAAATCCTTGAGGAGGTCCGCTCCCGCCTGGACGCGGCAGGGTTCGAGCATCTGCCTTCGCAGCGCATCGTGCTGACGGGTGGCGGCTCGCAGATACCGGGCCTTGACGGGCTGGCTACGAAAATTCTGGGCCAGCAGGTGCGGCTTGGCCGCCCGCTTCGGGTGCAGGGCCTGCCACAATCCGTGACCGGGCCGTCTTTTGCGGCGGCTGTAGGCACCTGCCTTTTTGCAGCGCACCCGCAGGACGAATGGTGGGATTTCGATGTCCCGGTGGACAGCTATCCGGCACGGTCGATCAAACGCGCGGTGAAGTGGTTCCGCGATAACTGGTAGGCGCGGGAAGGGCGCTTACGCAAAGCGGCTGTTCTGATAGGCGCAATCTGCTAACCTTGCTTCTGAAGGGTGACGCGATGCGGGACAGGGCCAGTAAATCTGCCCAACAGGGCTCTTACGCCAAGACGCCGCCCGCGGCTGGAACCTCGGCGGCTGGGCCAATCGGACTGACCGCCCTTCAGGAACATGCCGCTTCAAGCAGCCCGGTACGCCAGCTTCAGGCGTTTCAGGCCCTTGCAGACGGCATCGGGCGCGGGGCCGGGGGTGTTGTCCAACGACTTGCCAAGATCGAGGGCGAGGAGGATTACGACAACGAAGGCAAGCTCGCGATCCATTTCGAGGAGCCTCGGGAATTTTTTGGCGGCGTCAGCGGGTTGATCCGTTTTGACCCGGAAGAGGGCGGTCGCGAGGCAGACAAGATTGACCTCGTCCAGACGGCCTCCATGAAATATGCCGAAGATCCCCGTCGGCAGGACTATGAGGAGGTTCGCGACACCGAGAATGACGACCGCCCTAAGCCACGGGCCATTCCGGGAACCGACGACCGGGCCGGCCAGAATGCGCAGACCAGCGGGGGATGGCCCATAAAAGACGCGATGCGCACGGGCCCGGTAGGTGATGGCGCATTGGCGCCGGATTTTCATATCGACAAGGTCTATGACGGGGCTGATACCCTGCCGGGAGAAGACAACAGCCGCGTTGTGCAAGACCCGGCCTACAATGCTGATCGGCGTCAGAATGCGAATGGTGACAATCCGCTCGCTCAGGTCCGGTTTGGCGCGGCACCCATGCAGCGGCCGCGCACCAATCCAGGCAAAAACCGCGACGGCGAAATTGAACCGACGACCCTGATCGATGCCCCCAAAAGTGCCAACAACCCGGTGATCGCCGATTTTGAAACAGTTATTGCCGCGGATGGTGATCTATGGGGCAGCGTCAATTGGGGCTTCGAGACGGAGTTTGACATGCAGGCGATTGGCGCGAAGGTCGTAAGTAGTTACAGCACCTTCCACCCAAGCGCTTCGAACGCATTCAAGGACGCCTTGCAAAACTACCAGGATATCGTTCGGCATCCAAACGGCTACACGTCCGACACCTGCCTTGCGTGGATGGCAGAGAACTATGAACACAAGGACTACCCGGGCGACTTTGACAAGGTCATCAAGGCTTTTGCCTGGGCCCTTGGCAAGCTAACCGCATCCGTCGCGAAAGCGCCCGAAGATGATACCGGTGAACGCGCAAAGCAAACGCATACCGCCAAAGCCTACCTGACCGACATGGTCAGAGGCGCAGACCGGGCCCTAGAGCTGCGCAAGCCAGACGGCTACAATCAGGAGGCCTATGCCGAGTTTGAAAGCAAAGCTGACGCCGCGATGGAAGCGCTTGGCTGAGAGGCGGAATATCGGGTGTGGCCCTGCTGTCGGGCTTCGAGATTCCGCGTGACCTACAGGGCGGAAGCCCGTAAGCTCAGAGCACAGCGCTCAAAGAAGCGCGCGGCATGATCGAGCGGTCCTGCCAGAAAGAATCGAATTGCCCTTGCGCGTGCCCTGATCGGGGCCGCGGCTGTTACTGTGGCCTGAGCGCTATGTGTCGACCCTCACGAAACAGCTAGAACTAGAGCTTTCGGCAAAATACAGCCGAGACCCAACTTAATTTTTCTAGATTTTGTGGCAAAAATGCCTTTTTCGCGTGACCTAGGATACGACTCTCGGTAGATTGCCCGTCAATGAGGCAAAACAATAAGGGCCGCAAAAGGCCTGCAGAACGTGGCGAAATGCCACTCATTTGTGACACACAGGCGGACATACCCATGACACTCAATCTTCGGATTCCCGAGCAACCAGAGCTGAAACCACGCATCACCGTTTTCGGTGTAGGGGGCGCGGGCGGCAACGCGGTCAACAATATGATCGAGAAGGAACTTGACGGGGTTGAGTTCGTCACCGCCAATACGGATGCGCAGGCTTTGCAGCATTCGATGGCGCAGGCCAAGATCCAGATGGGCGTGAAAGTTACCGAAGGTCTGGGCGCAGGCGCGCGCCCCTCCGTTGGCTCCGCCGCGGCTGAGGAAACCATTGAAGAGATCGTCGACCATCTGGCCGGCGCGCATATGTGCTTCATCACCGCCGGCATGGGCGGCGGTACGGGGACCGGAGCCGCGCCCATCATCGCGCAGGCTGCGCGTGAACTGGGTGTGCTGACCGTGGGCGTCGTCACCAAGCCGTTCCAATTTGAAGGCGGCAAGCGCATGCGGCAGGCCGATGAGGGCATCGAGGCGCTGCAAAAAGTCGTCGACACGCTGATTATCATTCCAAACCAGAACCTGTTCCGCCTCGCCAACGAGAAGACGACCTTTACCGAGGCGTTTTCGATGGCCGATGACGTGCTCTATCAGGGTGTCAAAGGCGTCACCGACCTGATGGTGCGTCCGGGCCTGATCAACCTCGACTTCGCCGATGTGCGCGCCGTCATGGACGAGATGGGCAAAGCCATGATGGGTACCGGCGAGGCCGAGGGCGAAGATCGCGCAGTGCAAGCCGCCGAGAAGGCGATTGCCAACCCGCTGCTGGACGAGATTTCGCTGCGCGGCGCCAAGGGCGTGCTGATCAACATCACCGGCAGCCATGATCTGACCCTGTTCGAGCTAGACGAAGCCGCCAACCGCATCCGCGAAGAGGTGGACCCGGAGGCCAATATCATCGTGGGCTCGACGCTCGACACGTCGATGGAAGGTACGATGCGCGTTTCAGTCGTGGCCACCGGCATCGAGGCCTCGGAGGAGTTGTTGGCGCAGCCCGTGCCGCGCCGGTCCCTAGCCGCGCCTTTGACGCAGGACCGCGCTGAGGAGGTTGCCGAGGCACCGGCAGCAGTATCTGCCGCCGCGCCACAGGCGCAACCAGCTGCAGCGGCACTGCCCGTTGCTGCTGCCGCGACAGCGCAGGAGCCTTCGCTATTCGAAGCGATGCCGCCTTCGGCCCCGCTTGCCGCCGCAGCCTCCCCACAGGCGGCTGACGATGGCTTGCCCGCGCCGGTCTATCAACCCGCACCGCAACAAGCCGCACCTGCAATGGCCGCCGAACCACAGCAAGCCGCCTTTGCACCTGCCCCCGGAACGCCTACGCCCGAGGCCATGGACCGTCTGCGTGCCGCCGTAAACCGCGCACCTGCCGCTGGAAGCGCAGCTGCGACGCAAGCACCAGCGCACACTGCAGGGGGCGAGAAGGGGCGCTTCGGCATCAACTCCCTCATCGGTCGCATGACCGGCGCTGCCGGTGATCAAAGCGCGCAGGCTGCCCGTCAGCAACCGCAGGTCAGCGCGATTGAACCCTCCCAGGAGGTCGATCCGGAGCAAGAAAAAATCGAAATACCAGCCTTCCTGAGACGCCAGGCGAACTAAACTGCAACAGTTCGACGTAGCGTAAAAGGCCGGGGTCA